>JAGCNK010000128.1 GCA_017645985.1 Bacteroidales bacterium
CCTGTTTGACAAGCACAAAGTGGTGGAGGTAAAACTGCCCGAACGCTATTTTGGCAAAAAGGTGATTGAAACCGACATTCGTCAAAAATACCACCTCAACGTGCTTACCGTAATTAAAAAAGTGCAGCACAAAACTTTGCTCGGCAAAATCAAGGAGAAACAGGAGGTGCTCGACTACGTTACTCCCGACACTATCCTTGAGGTGGGCGACATTATCGTGGTGTTCGGACGTTCAAGCGACTTGAAAAACTTTGTCAACGATTAGTCTTATCCTATTATCTGTATGATTCCCGCCACAATCATATAGATATATATTATTTTTTTGAGCAAATCGGGATTCACCTTGTCGAATACCTTTTTGCCCAGAAATATTCCTACAACTATTCCCGGCAGTGCCCACAGTAGTCCGTAGCCCACGTCGGATGTTACAAATCCGTTGCCGGCGCGAATGATCGACATATAGATGTTTGTGATAACAAAATATGCCTGGGCTATGGCAAGATAGCTTTCTTTTGTTTTTTCTGACGGGAGGAAATATGCCACCGCCGCAGGTCCGTGCATTCCAAACAAACCGCCCATAATGCCCGAAAGCGAGCCAAGCGGTATCTGCCATTTGAGTGTGGGCGTCACATTGTTTTGTTTTGAAAAGAAGAGAAAATATACCGCTAAACATATCAAAACGCTACCCAAAATAATTTCCAAAACTCTATTGTCGGTGCTACCCACAAACCTAATCGCAAAAAACGATGTGATACAAAATACCACAAAAATGCCTATTAAGTTTTTGATATGCAGATGTTTGTAAACAGAAATCAATACCAATGACGATTGTATCATACTCAAAAATCCACTCAAAGCGGTGGCTTCGGGCAGCGATGGAAGCAGATGCGGAAGTATTGTCATTATAAAAATGCCAAATCCGAATCCACATACACGCTGAATAAACGAGCCTGACACCGAAGCTGTTAGGATAAGTATTCCTGTGATTGTGGTCATTATAATGATTTATTTCATTGTGTTCACAATGCGGTAAGCCATCAGACGGTCGCCACGGTTGTTGTAGTCGGTGTTGTAGATTGTTATGAGATATTTGTTTTCGGTGTTGTACCAGCTGCCGTCGGGATATTCTATTGTGCCGTCGTCGTGGATGATTACAAACGTGTAGTTGTACAATCCTTGTTTCAGCAGCAATGTGCATTCGTAAAGATTGTCTACTTTGTTGTAGGTCATTTGGTTAGCGGCGGTGAACGAGTAGTTGGTGAGTTCGCCCGACACATACATTTTGCCGTCGAACAGGGGAGGGTATTTCAGCCTGAACACCACTTCGATATAGTCAGATTCAAGGTCGCGGTTGAATCCACGGTCGTTTTTTACGTAGAATTGTCCGTCGAGGTCTTCTCTAAACGAGTAAGACACGTCGGTAGGGGAGTGCACCGACAAAATGTAGCGGTAGCGGTTGCCGGTGTATTCTATTTTGTCGATACCCAAGGCTTTGAAATTCACGTCTTTGGCGTCGAAATAGAGAAACTCGTTGCCGCCGTAGAACAGGTTTGCGCCGTCGTTGTGGTGAAAGCGGATGTTGTAGGCGTCGGTAAAGTTGTATTCCAGATGGTGTCGGTGGTTGATGTCGCCGTTTTGCGATACGTACACTTTCAGAAATCCCGCCGGGTTCGACATTCGTTGGCGGCTGTTGTTGATGTTGGCTTTAATCTGCTGGTGCGTAATGGAATACTCTGCCAAAAACGGACGTTCGGTTTCAATGTCGATTGCCAGTTGCGTTTCGGGTTCGGCTACCATAAACTTTTTTTGGAGAATGACATTTTCGGGGTCAGACCGGTCGTAGATTTTGATGATGTAATTTCCGCTGATTTTCAGGGTTATGTCGTCGTTGGGAATATTGACAACGTAGTGCGTGAACACGCTGTGGGTGTTGAACGAGTTTTTGTAGTCGTAAATTTCACGGTTGTCGAATCCGTCGGCAAACTCGTAAAACTGTAGGTCGTCGGGCGCAAAATCGGCGTCGCAGTGCTGCACCGAGTAGGCAAGCTGGTATTGGTCGTTGATAACATCAAAACTTAGTGTTAGACTTTCGCCAAGTGTGCATATCGGCATTCCCAAGTCGGTGCCTGTTTTTCTAAACTCCACTGTCTTAACGTCTTGAGCCTGATACTCGTCGGCAGTTTGTGCCATCGAAGGCGTTATGCCCGCCAAAATTGCAGCGGCTAATAATTTTTTTATCTTCATGACCTGAATTTTATATCTTTGCAAAGGTTTATAAAATTTTAATTCTGACAAAATAATGAAGATAGTTTGCGACAATAAGGTAAGATTTTTAGATGGAGTATTCAACAATATTGCTGATATAGAGTTTGTTGCAGGTCGTGAGATTTCGGCAGACACCGTAAAAGATGCCGATGCGTTAATTGTACGCACTCGCACCATTTGCAACGAACAATTGCTCAAAGGCAGCAATGTAAAGTTTATCGGCACAGCCACAATAGGTTACGACCATATCGACACTCAATACTGCGAACAAAACAACATATTTTGGACCAACGCTCCGGGCTGCAATTCGGGTTCGGTATGCCAATATATAGTTTCTGTATTAACTTGTATGGCAATACATTACGGCTTTGAACTTAAAGATAAAACCATTGGCGTA
>JAGCNK010000129.1 GCA_017645985.1 Bacteroidales bacterium
GAGTTTCTTTTTTAATACCGCAAAGTTTTCGATAATGCCGTTGTGGATAATCACAAACTTGCCATTCATCGAAGTATGCGGGTGAGCGTTCACATCGTTTGGCACACCGTGAGTAGCCCAACGAGTGTGACCCATACCGATAGTTCCGGTTGTATCTTTGCCTTTGGTAAATGCTTCAAGGTCAGAAACTTTACCCTTCTTTTTGTAAACGTTGATATTTTTGAGGTTATTGATGGCCACGCCCGCAGAGTCGTAGCCACGGTATTCAAGTTTTTTTAACCCGTTGATAATGATTGGATAAGCATTTTGATCGCCGATATATCCTACAATTCCACACATAATTTGTTTAGTTTTTTGGTTATTGAGTTTGGTTTATAATAAATACGTTTTATTTCTCAAAAACAGTATATTGAACCACCAGTTTCATAGGTGCCGATTTTTTGCTCGGAGCGTTGATAACGGTGCGGCTGAAATCAGATGTGCCTGAATAGGGGCAAAGACAGATGTCGTAAGATGGTTCTGAGTTCGCTTTATATGTTTTGAGATAATCATTTACACGAGCTGTCAAATTAACCGAGTAGCACATACGCGATTTGTCAAACGAAATAGGGTAGACAGATGCATTGCCGTACGAATCGTAAGCGATAAATTCGTAAAGGTTCTGCCTTTTCTTTGTTTCAGCCTTTTCTATACCGATGCAATTGATTTCTTTGATCGGCGTGTAGTTGATGTAGTCGGTCAGGTTGCTGTCTACAGGCATAATCAGCTGTGCTCCCATCAGCGAGAAATATTTGCGGGGTTCGCTGTTGTCGTAGATGTTGAGCTTTTGCACGTCAGACATATCGAGCATAATCCTTGTTCCGCCCATGCTTTGGAGATAGAGCAGAGTGTCTGATTCAGAGTCGGATGGAATGTTGGTACCCGAATAGTCGTGTGTGAAGAACGACGCGCGGGCGTTGGAGTTTGCTATCGTGAATGTTACCGCCGTGCTGGCTGTGTCGCCTTCGCAGTGGTAGTACACATTGTATTGGATATTGCTGTTGTAGATGGTGGTTTTGGTAATGATAGAGCAATCAGTGCCTTGTTGGAAGCACAGACCGTAAAAGTTGGCGTCGAATGTGGTGTCCTGAGTGCATTTCATAACCTTAACGCCGAAGTCGACGGGCAGGTTTACCGATATTTTGCGGGTAACAGTGTCGGGAATAAACTCTGCTGTGGCTATAGCCTCGTCGGCAATGATGGCTTTGTAGTTGTAATTGCTATAATAGCTGGAGTCGGCGTACAGCTCTTTCGTGAGCGGATAAATGCTGATAGAGCTTTTGGCTTTGACGTCGCCGTAGAAGTGCACTGCGGTGCTGTCTAATCCCATAGTGAGAACCACCGAGTCGCAGATGGCGTCGTTGGGGAATTTTCCGTACGAAGTGTTGGAGAATTTGGCACAGAATGCGGCGTCGGTTTTGCCGAAGACTGGGTCGTTGAAGCATCCCACCAGCATCTGCGTCTGGTTTGAACTGTATACCGAGTCTTCTTGTACTGTAAATGCCTTAATATTAATAGTGTCGGTAACAACTATATTTGGACGGTCGGTAGATGGCATGATGTCTGCGCCCATATTCTCGTCGTTGTCGCAGGCTGCAAACAGCGCCGAAGCCGACAACAGGGCTGATAAATACTTAATATTCATTTATTTATTGTCAGTTTGTCTTAGTTTATTCTGAAGGTTGGCTCATTACTTGGTCGTAAAAGTCGGAATAAGCGTCGATATATTTGTCTTGTGTCTGATAACCTAGGAATGGCTTGCCGCAGTTGCGGGCGTATTCTTCCACTTCGGAGTTGATGGTTTCGTGTCCTTGGATAACTCCGTCCGACATATTGATAGCCAGCTTGCTGAGGTTGGCGAATGTGGGATCTTTTACTACCTCGAGGTCTTCTTCCATAACGCCGTCCACTTTGAGTTTCTTGGCAAAGTTTTCGGGAAGGCTGCCGGGATAGTCGTCGTTGTATACAGAATACACCACCTTGCTCTTGCTGAAGAGCGGGTCTTCTTTGAATGCGTGTTTGAGGTATAGCGGCACAAGCGATGTGATCCATCCGTGGCAGTGTACCAGTTCGGGACTCCAGCGCAGTTTCTTAACAGTTTCTAATACGCCGCGTGCAAAAAATATCGCTCTTTCGTCGTTGTCGGGATAGTATTTGCCGTCTTTGTCGGTGAGTATTCCCTTGCGGTGAAAGAAATCTTCGTTGTCGATAAAGTACACCTGCATACGCGCCGACTGGATAGATGCCACCTTGATGAGCAACGAGTGGTCGGTGTCGTCGATGATAATGTTCATGCCCGAAAGCCTGATTACCTCGTGCAACTGGTTTCTGCGCTCGTTGATATTGCCGTAGCGTGGCATAAATGCGCGTATCTCTCTCTTCTTCTCCTGTATGCCTTGGGGAAGATATCGTCCTATCACTGACATTTCCGTTTCCGGCAGGTAGGGGTAAATCTCCTGCGAAACGAATAGGATTTTCTGTTTTTCCATAAAATCGGAATTGCTTATTTATTTGACTGCAAAGATAATAAGATTTTTCTGATATTTTGGAAAATAATTTTTGGTTTTTTTTGTGATTTTTTGTTAAATAGCATATAATTGTCTGATTGACAATATTTTGTGCTATTGTCAATTTTGACCAATTAACCTATTGACAATACTGCTACTTGCCGATAGTGCCAAGATACTCAGCCATTTTTTGGAGCGACCGTCCGCGGTGGCTTATCTTGTTTTTGGCTTCGGGCGAAAGTTCCGCCACAGATTTGTCGTAGCCTTCGGGACAGAACACCGGATCGTAGCCGAATCCGCCGTTGCCTGTGCGGAAGGGTAGGATAGAGCCTCGCATCTCGCCTTCGAAAATATGCTCCTCGCCGTTGATTATCAGCGTGATGTAGGTTACAAAACGTGCCTTGCGGTTTTCTACGCCTTGGAGCTTTTGGAGCAGAAGGCTGTTGTTGTCGTCGCTGTTTTTCTGAGGACCTGCAAAACGTGCTGAGTATACGCCCGGAGCGCCGTTGAGAGCCTCCACCTCGAGACCAGTGTCGTCGGAGAAACAGTTGATATGGTATTTGTTGTAGAGATATTCGGCTTTTTCTTTGGAGTTTTCGAGTATGGTTTCGTGGGTTTCGGGCAGTTCGTCGTGGATGCCGGCGTCTTCGAGACCGAGGATTTGAACGCCGGGAAGAATCTGCTGCGCCTCGCGGAGCTTGTTGCTGTTGTTGGTGGCGAAAATAAGTTGCATATTATATAAGGTGTTTTATTCGTAAATAATCTCGTGTTCGGCGGTGCATCCGTTTTTGTCGGTAACGGTGATGTAGTATTCGCCCGTGCTCATAAGGCGGCGTTTGGGTTCGGCGTATCCGTCGTTCCAGTGTATCTTGTAGGGGAATGTTCCGCCTGTGATTTCCAATTCGGCGCTGCCGTTGGGCTTGTTGTGAGTGGGTTCGTGGGTTATGGCGTTGATTTTGAGGGGCTCGGCGGCGGTAACGTCAAACTCGTTTTTGATGGTGCATCCCGCCTGGTCGGTAACGGCTACGGTGTAATGACCCGGTTTGAGGTCGGTCTGGCGAGGATTTTCGCTGCCGTCGCTAAACTTGTATTCGTAGCCCGGCACGCCGCCGAACGCCTGAACGCTCCATTTGCCGTTTTCGGAATATGAGCAGGTGGCGGGAGTGGTTTCGATGCTTACCGTGAGCTCCTTCTCGGGCGAGTTGATTGTGAAGGTCTTGGATGCCGAGCAGCCGTCGCCACCCGTAACTTTGAGGGTGTAGTTGCCGGCGGTCAGGTTTTTGAGGTCGGCAGACGATTCGCCGCTTTGCCATTCGTACTGTATGGGTTTGGTGGCGTTATGAATCTCTGTCTTGATAGAGCCAAGTCCCTCCGCCTTGCAGGGCGAGTCGGTAACCTCGGCTGTGATTTCTATGCCGGTCTCGGGTTCGTTGATAACGATGGTTTCGGTTACAAGGCAGTTGTTCTTGTCAGAAATGTTCACGGTGTAGTTGCCCGCTTTTAGGTTTTCCTGGCTGAGAGCCTTGCTCTTGTTGCTCCAGGTGATGTTGTAGGGCTCTGTTCCGCCCGAAGGCACAACTGAGATAGATCCGTCGTTGCCGCCGTGGCAGGTAACGTCGTGGGTTGTGTGCGACATTTGCAGAGTGATGTCGGGCTGGTTGATAACGAAAGTGCGCTCAATGGAGCACTTGTGCAGGTCGGTGATGGTGACGGTGTAGGTGCCAGCCTTGGCGTTGGTGAGGTCTTTGGTGGTGGCCTCGTTGCTCCAGAGGTATTTGTAGCCGGGCGAACCGCCTGAGACTTTGAGCGTAACAGTGCCGTTGCTCATGCCGTGGCAGTTTACATCGGTGGTTTCGCCGGTGGCTTCGAGCAGTTTTTCGGGTTCGAGCACCTGCGCCTGACGTATAAGTTCGCATCCGTTTTTGTCGGTAGCCTTGATGGAGTAGATGCCTGCGGCGTATCCTGGGTTGAACTCCTCGGCGGGCTTGCCTTCTATTTCAAAAATGTAAGGCTTGTCGCCGCCCGATGCGTCGAAAGCTATCTCGCCATTAGCCTCGCCCTTGCATTGCGAGTGCGTAACCTTGGGCGACATTTTGAAGGGTGTCTTGGGCGCGGTAACCTCGATGGAGTCCCACACGAAACAGCGGTGGGCGTCGCGGACTATGCATCCGTAGATGCCGTAACCTTGGTTTACAAGCTCGTTTGATTCGGTGTCGTTGCTCCACACTATATAATAAGGCTTTGTTCCGCCCTGCACGTCGGCGGTGAGGTGGCAGTCGTGGTCGCCGTAGCAGCGTATGGGTGTGGCGTCGAGCTTGATGGTGAGCTTGGCGTCGGGTTCTTCGATGGTGACAGACTGTTGAAGCTTGGTTCCCTTGCTGTCGGTAACGGTAACAGAATAAGTACCAGCTTTGAGGTCTTTGATGGTCTTGGTCTTTTTGCCGTTGCTCCAGAGGTACTTGTAGTCGGGAGTTCCGCCTTTGATTACCACTGTGGCAGTGCCTGTGGCCTCGCCCTTGCATTTCACGTCCTCTTTTTCGATGTCGATTTGCATGGGCTCGCGGTATTGGTAGCGGATGAGGTTCACCTTGCCCTTGCGGTCGGTTTCGATTTCAAGCACCGGCGCTCCAACGCCTTTTACAAACCAGCGGTAGAAAATAGTGCGGTCTTTTTGGCTGTATTCGGGAGCGGGACGCCATCCCATCAGGTGACTGTGCTTGTAGGCGAGCATGTTTTTGGTGACGGTGTTTTTTTCGCGCAGGGCGAAATACTTGTCGGTGGGAGTGCGCACCTCCATGCACGTGTCGAAGTAGGAGATGTAGCCCATGTCCAAGTCGATGCGAACCGAATCGGCAAACTGCGCCAGACCGTAAAACGAAATGAATTTCTTGCTGAGGCTGTCGCTCAGAAACGCGCCTTTTTTTATAGGAAATTTGTAAAGGTCCAAATCCTCGGGGAAAATAAGCACCACGGCAGCCTTGAGACCAAGATAGTCGCTGATGAGGCCCTGCATCTTGATAGAGTTGCTGTCTTTGGTGATGAACTCCATATCCCTGCGGCTGTGAAATTTCACCAGGTCGGAGTTGGGAAAAAGCTTACCGAAACGGCTGCGGTTTTTGTTGTAGACGCGCAGGGTGTCGAAAGTTTCGGGAGTAATATTGGTAAGATTCCATTTCTGAGTTTCCAAGTCGCTAATATACAGAGTGGTATCGTTGAAATATCTAACTGCGTAGATATATCCGTCGCCTTCGCTGGCAAAGTCGTCGGCAGTGATTTCAATCTGGCTGTAAGCGTTTGCAGCCGAGAGCGTTACAATAGCAGTGAGTATAAAAGCGAATCTTGTCATATTCTGAGGATTTAGTTTGAAGGCATAAGTAAGTCTAGTTTGAAGGCATAATCTTGTCGCCGCCTATGGTTATGTAGGTGGGGAATTTGGTGATAGCGCCTCCGTTGATGAAGTATGGCTTGAGCGAGAGTTTCACACGCGACGCGTCGGCATTGTCGGTGGCAAGTCCGCATGCAAAGTTGAGCACCTTGTCGCGCGATTCGCCTTTGAGCAGTTCCAGAAGGTCAACTGTAAACTTCATCGGCATCACGATTGTCTGGTTGGGTTCAAGTTCAAACTTCTGATCCATAGTGCCGTCGAGCACTCTCACGTTGTCGATCCAGAGAATGTAGTCAAAACCGCCTATTCCTGCTTTTTTGGCGTTGGGGTTGTGGGTTTTAACATTCACAGTGAGGTTGAGGTCGAACTTCTTGTTGGCAAAAGCCTTTACCAGTTTGGCGGCGTCGAGCACCGAAAAGTCTGAATAACTGCGCTTTTGCGAAAAGTTGATGTCTGCCACGGTTACGTCGGAGACATTTTTGAAATCGAAGTCGCATTTTGCAAAATTTAAAAGCTGGCTTGCGCCTTTGCATCCCGCCATTAAAGCGATGATTGCTACAAATAGTATCAGTCTGTTGGTTTTCATTGTTTTATCTATTTATTACGGTTTATAATATAATCGGCGAGTTTTATGAGTGCTTTTTTAGAGTCGCTGTCGGCGAAACCTTCCAGGAGAGCCACCGCCTCGGTCTTCAGCTGTTCCATCTTCTTTACAGAATATTCCACGCCACCGTTTTTGATTACGAAATCCACAATGGTGGCTATGTCCTCTTTCGACTTCTGTTTTTTGCGGAAAATCTTTTTTATCGACCGCTTTTTGCCTTCCTTGTCGTTTTCGAGGGCGTAGATTACGGGCAGGGTGAGCTTGCGTTCCTGAATGTCGTTGTATTTTGGCTTGCCTATCGAGCCGGTCTTCTGATAGTCGAAAAGGTCGTCTTTGATTTGGAAAGCCAAGCCTATTTTGGTGCCGAAGAGCTTCATTTTTTCTACTGTGGAGGTGTCTGCGCCCGACGACTGAGCACCTGTGGCGGCGCATGCGGCTATTAGCGTGGCGGTTTTTTTGCGGATAACCTCAAAGTACGACTCCTCGGTGATGTCCATCCTGCGGGCGTGCTCCATCTGGTCTAATTCGCCTTCCGACATCTCTTTGACTGCCTCCGACACTATCTTGAGCAGGTCGAAGCCGTTGTTTTCCAGACTCATGAGCAGACCCTTTGCCAAAAAGAAGTCGCCCAGCAGTATAGCAATCTTTGCCTTGTAAAGCGCGAAAACCGAGAACAGTCCACGGCGGTAGAAGCTTTGGTCTACCACGTCGTCATGAACGAGTGTGGCTGTGTGCAGCAGTTCTATCAGCGATGCGGCGGTGAAGGTGGCGTCAGAAACCTTGCCTGTAAGTTTGGCGCACAGAAACACAATTATCGGGCGCAGCTGTTTGCCTTTGGTGCGTAGGGCGTAGTTTACCACAAAGTTGAGCTTGCGGCTGTCTGACTTCATATTTTTTTCAAAATACGGTTTGAACGCCTCTAATTCCTCGGTGATCGGAGCTTTTATTTCGTCTAAGGTTGACATATCGGTTTTTCGCTTTTTTTTCAAAAAGTAAAGTTACGCATAATTAGTTTTTCGAGCAAAAAAAAATACTTTTGTAGCGCGGATTTTTTTAAGTTTTTTTTGATGAAGAATATTTTCGACAGTTGGTTTTCGCCCTCAGGTTCGGTTGTTATCCCTCAGAACGGATTCGACGGAGATATTTTTTTGTCGTCTATCAATAAAAATCTCAATCCGATAAGTTACACTTTTGACGACGGAGTGTACCGCGCCACACTGCGAAATTCTTTTTTCCGCTATAAATACAACTTTGAAGTAAAGGTTCAGGAAAAGGCTTGTTATAACTTTTCAATCACCAATTTCGCTATCGTTCTGTTTACTGCGGTTCTGTTCGGTGCGTTTCTTTTCCGGGGACACGTATCTACCTATATCTTCTGGAGCGTGGTGGCTTTTTTTGTGATTTACGGGGCAAATTTCTTCGCTGTGAAAAATTTTTTGGTGTCGTCGTTGGAGAATGCGCTCGCCGTTCCCGAGGTGGAGCGTCCATCGGCACATTCGGGCGTGAGCATCACCCGGCAGAGCCTCTGCCCGGCTTGCGGACAGTTTCTAACAGGATTTGAGAACGAATGTCCCGAGTGCGGCATCAACCTTACCGGCGGCAAGGCTCAGCCCCGGCAGAGCGTCAGCAATTTTAACGGATTTAAGTTTTGCTACACTTCAGAATAAGTTTAAAGTTTTTTCACATTACGATGTTTAGGGTATGGCGGCTTTTGTGTGTCTATTAGATGATGAAACACAATAGTTAACCTTTAAAACAGTTTTTAGCCATGACCCCGTACACAATAGAATTCAAGGCACGCTGCGAAAATCCCGAGCGTATCAAACAGATATTAAAGACAGTAGACGCCCAGTACCAGGGCTGCAACAACGAAACCGACTCGTACCTCAAGGAGGGAAGCCAAATTCTCAAGCTCCGCGAATCGGGCAACATCGTTACCATATTTAAATACACCGAGGAGACCACAGCCGGTAAGCTCTGCCGCCAGGTTTGCAACCCCCTGATGAAGGACCTCCTGATTCAGACCATCGGATTGGACAAGGTGGTGACCAAACGCCGCGAAATCTATATTATCGACAATGTGAAAATCAATATCGACCAGGTGGAAGGCCTTGGCAATTTTGTGGAGATAGAGGCTGAGAGCGACGACGAGAACCGCGACGCCACTATTCAGACCTGCAAGTTCTACCTCAGCCTGATGGGTATCAAACAGCGCGACATCATACCGTTCTCGTACGGCGACATCATGGAGCGCGAAGCGGTTTAGTCCTGATTATAACTTGCTATATAACCCGGGGAGTGAAAATTTCGCAATTGGACGAAGTTTTCACTCCTTTTTTTGTACTATTTTGAGCTTAAGTCCGTTTGATATAGACACACCAATCTTTTTTTTGATTATGAAACGTATAGCATCCGTATTATTGATTTTGTTTTCGGCTGTTGTGCTCAACGCGCAAGTGCCCGAAGAGTACCTTCAGTTTGGCGAGAATGTAGACGATCAGGAGACCGACTTTCTTGGATTCTGCCTGCTTCCGGGCAGCAACCTTCTGGAGCGTTTTGTGGAAATCCACATCAATCCCAACGGAACTTTCAAATACACCTACCTCACTATGGACGCCTTTGTAAACCGCGCCGCCGGCCGTGAGCGTAGCGCCGCCAACACCAAGGGCGCAAACTTCTTCAACAATTTCGGCATTCAGAACCCCGCCGTTGTGGGCGACCTTTGGAAACTGCGCTATACCGAATATCCCTACCACGGCAGCAACGAGCAGGGCTGGAGCACCAACGACTCTATTCCCACACTGCCTTCTGATGCGCAGATGGAGATTCTCAAACGATACGGAATTTCAAGAATGAGCGACTACTGCTACGGCATTATGGCGTTCATGCTGCTGCACGATATGGAAGACGCCAACTGGATAGAGAAATACAAGAACGCGTCGTACCAGAACGGCGCTGTGCCTCAGGGCAGCAGAAACGATATGCAGTACACCGGCGGCAGCGATGCCAAGACCGCCGACGATGAAGAAAACACATTCGTGGATTAAAACCTGCGGTAAATCTCGTTGTAGCGCATAGCCACCACCGGCTCTGAAAATTCTGCCTCCACCTTGTGGCGTGCCTCTTGCGACATTTTGATGGCGTCGTCGTCGAACAGTATTTTTGAAACTGCCTCGGTCAGTGCCATCGAATTTTTTACCGGCGCAAGACGTCCGTTGACACCTTCGTCGATCATCTGCGGAATACCTCCCACGGCAAACGCCGCGCAGGGTGTGCTGCATGCCAGCGACTCCATAATGGTGTTGGGCAGGTTGTCTTCGAGCGAGGGACTCACAAACACGTCGCCGGCAGAGTAGAGAGTGGCAAGTCCCGCACCGTCGCTGATGTAGCCCGCCTCGTGAATGGCGTACGGCAGACGTTTGAACGGCGAGATGTCGCCCTTGCCGAATACAAGCAATGCTATTTTATCGTCGTACTCGGGCTTGTTTTGATGAATCCAGAGCAGAGCCTCTATCAGATATTTGTAACCCTTGCGACCGTCGCTGAAATTGTCGGCGCCGCAGAGTATCACCTTTTTATTAATGATTCCAAAATGCTTTTTAGCCTCGTCCTTGTCCTTGGGACGGTAGATAGATGTGTCGATGGTGTTGGGCACGGAGTAGATTTCGTTGTGCTGCATCAGTCCCGACTGGCGTGCAATGTCGGCGAGCCAGTTGCTGCAAGCCACAAATTTAAGTGCATCGCGGTTAGGAATATCAAGTTTTTTGGTAAAAAACTTTCTTGAAAGGTCTTCCTCATTGCCACCGTTGTTGAGATAAAAACAGTTGCCGCACTGACGCATAAAGTTGTCGCAATTTTTAGCGTAATGGCAAATGCCTGTGAAATAGTAC
>JAGCNK010000130.1 GCA_017645985.1 Bacteroidales bacterium
CGAATATTGGCAAAAATGCGAATATAAGCATAGCCCTCATACGTCCAGCGTAGGGGTTCATACCGAGTTTTTCTACAAAAATCTTGGGCAGATAGCCGCCAACAATCGACACCGCTGTAACGATAGCGTAGAGTATGAAAATCAGCAACTGACCCATTGTAGATGTGGAGGGGTAACCAAGTTCGGAGAAGTATGCCGGCGCCCAAAAGAGGAAAAACCACCAAACGCCGTCGGTCATAAACTTGCCAACGATAAACGCCCAAGTTTGACGATATTTAAAGCAATCGAGAATCGAGAATTTAGGTCCGTCGCTCTCGGTTTTTGCGTCAGAAGCCTGAGCCTCGGTAGACTTGTCGGATTCGATGTAAGCGAGTTCGGCTTGGTTTACGTGCTTGCTTTTCGACGGTGCTGAATATAGCCAGAGCCATAATCCCGCCCAGATGAAGCCGATGGAACCGATGATGATAAAAGCCATCTCCCAGCCCATACTCTTAGCCAAAAGAGGAATGGTAAGAGGTGCTGCAAGTGCGCCCACAGATGCTCCTGCGTTGAAAATAGACGTTGCGTAAGCGCGGTCTTTCTTGGGAAAATATTCGGCTGTTACCTTGATAGCAGCAGGGAAGTTGCCCGCCTCGCCAGTGGCAAGTATGATGCGGCATCCGAGGAACAGCCATACACTGATAGTGGACACCGTCAATGCAATTTCAGAGCCTTTTTCGATAGCGCGGAGAGCCTCCACATTGTCAACACCGGCAAGCGACATTGTGGCAACGCCGCAGGCAGCGTGAAGGCACGCGCCCACCGACCATATCACAATAGCCCAGATGTAGCCCTTCTTGGTGCCCATCCAGTCGATAAACTTGCCCGCAAAGAGCGAAATCACCGCGTAAAAGATTGAAAATACGGCAGTAATGTTGCCATAATCATTGTCGTTCCAATGAAAGTCAAGGGCGATAAAGTCTTTCCACGTAAGAGAAAGCACCTGACGGTCGAGATAATTCACCGTGGTTGCCACAAAGAGCAACGAACAAATCACCCAGCGGAATTTAGTCATTCTATCTGACATAGCACCTCCCGCTTAAAAATAATAGATTATTGGTTATCATTTAAGTATAAAAATTAGTAGAGTAAATAATTAATCTTCTTCTTGAGAACCGTACACGCCTATGAAGTCGCCTGTAAAAGCGTGGTTGTTGGGGAAATTGACATTCATATAGTTAACCGACAAAGTGTCGGCCAATGTCTGCCATTCGTCGTCCTCGTTGAAACGGAATTTGAATGTGAAGTAGTCGTTTTTATAATTGTCGATATTGAGGCATATACGTCCGCCGAAATTGTCGGTGATGTCGCAATCGGCCTCCACCACCTTGTCGAGTGTCTGGTTAAGCACCGATTTCTGGATTCTTAGAACCACTCTCTCGCCTACGCGGGTAACGCCGTACTGATAAGTGTTGCGGTCGCCGAGAAACATGGCAATTCCGGCAAACTCATGGTCGGTTTCGGGTTTGAAGTCCATCACAGTGCCAAACGAGAACTTGTTGTTGAGCACCCTCAGCGATAGGAAACCGCAGTGGCGCACGCTACGGAAATTGTTGATTTCCAAAGGCAGCACAATGCCCTCGTCGCCGTTGGGATAGTAGGCAGTGCCAATAGGAGTGCGCAAGAACGACCAGTAGCGCGACAGTGTGTCGGAATAGAAATGCTCGTCCATAACGATGTTGCCGTGGGGAATAAACCTGAGTTCTTGGCTGTACGACGTGCCGGCAAAGGGCATATCAATAATGTGGGGGATAGGCTCGTTGTGCTCCAAAACGGTAGGCCATCCGTCGTCGGTCCATTTTACAGGCAGCAGGAATGTCTCCTTGCACATAAAGTTGCGGTTGCTCTCGTCCTCGCGCATGCCCTGGAAAATCACGTACCAGCGGCCGTCGGCAAGTTCGAGATAGTCGGCGTGACCCACGCACGAAATCTGGTTAGGTCCGCGCTTGAGATAACGCTGAGTGATATTGGGATTTTTTTCAAAACGCTCAAATGGTCCGAACACCGACTCGGAACGGTAGATGCACGATGCGAACCACATTCCGAGGCTGCCTCCCTCCGATGCCGAAAGGTAGTAGTAGCCCTCGTGCTTGTACATATGGGGCGACTCGAGCCAACCCGGACGGTGAGCCAGGTCGTGTCCGCCTTCGAGTATCACGTGACGCTCGCCCACGGTGCACACATTGTCGAGGTCGAATTCTTGAATATATATAACCTTAAAACCGTCGTAAGGCGGTTCGTAGGTAGGATCTCCCTGATGAATCAAATAAGTTTTGCCGTTGTCATCGAAAAACAACGTGGCATGGATGCCCAGCAAGCCAAACACATACTGAGGATCGCTCCATGTGCCTGCGGGGTCTTTGGCAGAAATAATAAAATGTCCGCCACCACCAATAAAAGTGCCTGAAATATAAAACAAATCGCGCTCCTTGTTGTAGCGGATAGTGGGCGGATAGATGCCCTCGTTGCTACGGAGCGACGAGTTGAGATACTGGTGCTCGGTAGGAAGAGCAAAATTTACCAGTTCCCAGTTAACCAAATCGGTGCTGTGATAGATAGGTATGGCGGGATACATCGAAAACGTAGCCGAAGCCATATAATAGTCGTTGCCTTTGCGGCAGATGCTCGTTCCGGGGTGCGAGCCTTGAAGAATAGGATTCCACATCTTGCCCTTGGTAAGCAGCGTAGAGTCGAAATAAGAATCGCAGCCCTCGTAGGTAAAATGTTTGAAATACGCCTGACCTGAGCGGATAGTATAGTGCGAACCGCAGCCGCACATTGCCACCAACACTGTCAGCAACATCACTTTAAGCTTATTGTCAATAACTTTTCTCATCAATCATATCTTTTTATTTGTAACAAGCGGTATAAAAAAGGATGTTCCACTGCTCAAACCACAGTGGAACTCCTGTCAATGCGAAAAAAATTCGTTAGTCGAGACCTTCTATAGTCTGTATCTTTCCGTCCTTGTCGTATTGCAATTCGCAAACTTTAAGGCTGCGGAGCCATGTCTTGCCCTCAGAGGGAACGCAGTCGTGGTGGAACAGATACCATTTGCCTTTGTACTCGGCAATAGCGTGGTGGGTGGTCCATCCTACTACGGGAGTGAGGATTACGCCCTGATAGGTGAACGGTCCGTAAGGATTGTCGCCGATAGCGTAGCAGAGCATATGGCTGTCGCCGGTAGAGTACGAAAGGTAATACTTGCCGTTGTACTTGTGCATCCACGATGCCTCGAAGAAACGGTGGGGATCGCTTGCTTTGAGGGGTTTGCCGTCGTTGTCAACGATAAGCACAGGACGGGGAGCCTCAGCAAACTGCAAAACGTCGTCGCTCATCTTTACTACAAAGCTCGGAAGTGCGGGCATATCGGGTTTTGCAAAAAGTTCGCCGTTGCGTGTGGGCTCGGCACCCATATCTACGAGACCGTTGTCGTCGCCGTGTTTGCCGTGGATAGGAGCAAAACCGGGAGCAAAAGGCTGCCACCATTGGAGCTGTCCGCCCCAGAGACCGCCGAAATATGTGTAGATAGAGCCGTCGTCGTCTTTAAAAGCGCAGGGGTCGATAGAGAACGAGCCACGGATGGGTTGCGGTTGCGGAACAAAAGGACCTTCGGGCTTGTCGGCCACAGCCACGCCAAGACGGAACACGCCATCGTATCCCTTGCCTGAGAATATGTAGTAGTATTTGCCGTTTTTCTCAACTACGTCGCTGTCCCAAAGCTGTTTTTCTGCCCACTGTACGTCCTTAACGTCGAAGATTACGCCGTGGTCGTTTACATTGCCGGTCATCGGGTCGCCGTCGATCGAAAGTGCGTGATAGTCTTTCATTTGGAAGTGTCCGCCATCGTCATCTTCTTCGGCGTGAGCCTCCCAGTCGTGCGAGGGGTAGATGAATATTTTGCCGTTGAAAACGTGAACAGCGGGGTCTGCCATATAGTCGGCAGGAAATAAATATCTTTTCTGTGCCATATTGGAAATTGGTTTAAAAAATTAAAGTTCGTACTTAATAATAAATTACGACAAATGTAAGGATATTAAATGAAAACAACAAAAACCGTCAAAGAAATTTTAACGATTTTTGTTGTTTTGTTACACTGATAATAAAAAATTGATCTAAAGTGCTCACAGCACCCTCCTACCCTATATTGAAGTATTCAACGGTCTTTTTGAGGTTTTCGCTCTCTTCGGCAAGGGTTTGGCTCGACGAATAAAGCTCTTCTGACGATGCCGAATACTGCTGTGTGATTTCGTTGAGCTGCTGAACGGCATTGTTGATAGAGGCGATGTCCGAAGTCTGCTCGTTGCTTGCCTCTGCAATCTCGCGTACCAGAAGGGCTGTTTTCTCAATTTCGGGAAGAATATTTTGGAGAAGTTTTCCAGCGTCTTCGGAAATGCGCACGCCCTCTTTGCTCACCTTGTCGATTTCTGATGCGGCTGTTGCGCTGCGCTCGGCAAGCTTTCTTACCTCGGCTGCTACCACTGCGAAACCCTTTCCGTTTTCGCCTGCACGGGCTGCTTCCACTGCGGCGTTGAGCGCAAGGATATTGGTTTGGAACGCAATCTCGTCGATGATTGAAATCTTGGCTGCGATGTCTTTCATAGCCGATACCGAACGCAAGCTTGCCTCGCTGCCTTCGCGGATGCTTTCGAGAGCCTTCTGCGCAATCTTCTCGGTTTGACGTGCGTTTTGGTTGTTCTGCTCGATCGACGCGCTCATCTGCTGTACCGATGCCGAAACCTGCTCTGCCGATGCCGCCTGCTGTCCTGCGCCGTGACTCATCATCTCCGATGCGTTAGACATTTGTGCGCTGCTCTGATAGATATTGTCGGCACCTGCTATAATGTTAGAAACCACAGTTTTGAGGTTGTCGTTCATAGTGTTGAGCTGATTTGCCATTTCGGAGAACTCGTCGCCGGTGTTGATTTCCACATTGGCGGTAAGGTCGCCCTCGGTGATGCGCTTGATGCCTTCCATCGACTTGCGTATGGGGTTGATGGTGCTGCGGGTCATCGCAATTATCAATATCACGCAGATGGCAATCGAAACCAAAAGGAGCGTTACCATAATCTTCTGACTACCCGACATTGTGTCGCTGAGCGAAAGGATTATGTCGTCTACCTTTTTGGCGTGTTTGGCATTGAACTCTTTTTCAAGAGCGATAATTTCCATACTTATTTCGTTGGCTTTCTGACGGCAAGCTCCTACCTCAGCCATCTGAGTATAATAGGTCTTAGATATTTGGGAATATTCCTGCATCTGCTTAACCATCTCGTTGTGAGTGGAAGCCATACCGATAGCGGGAGCAAACTTTGCCACCTCCTTTACCAAATCGGTTGTGCGTTGCAGAGCCTGCTGAATAAGTTTCTGATCCACGATAGAACCTTTTGAAATGTCTACTTTGTGAATCAAATCCGACAAAGCTTTCTGACGCTGAGCCGATTCCTTAGCGTTATTCTTGTTGGCTGATGCGATTACTGCCAGTTGAAGTTTTTCGATATTCGGGGCAAAATGATTGTCTTTGATGTCGTTCATCTGCTCGTGAATAGCCACCATCTTGATGCCTAATTCCATACTGTGGTGCACTATCTGCTGAAAACGGGCAGTTTTGGCAATCATCGAGTCGATAAGCACTCGGTCGTCGTCCTCTGCCATCTCTTTCATCTGCTGAAACTCGTCCATCACCTCCTTGAAATGCACAAGAGCCGAATTGCGCTTGTTGACGTCGCGGGTGGATTCGTAGTTCTGAATGTCGGACAGTGCCAGCAACGAGTTTTGATATGCTAGAATTCCCAAATCCTTGGCGGGTATCGCCTTTTGAAAAAAGTAGTTGGCGCTGTTTTTAGAGTTGCTCATTATAATGATGCCCATTACAATGGCGAAACCTGTTAATACTAAAATCAATCCAAACTGTAATGTAATTTTGCGTGCTACTGAGTGCTGTTTTGTGTTTGCCATATTGTCCTTTTTTATATAACCAGTTGTTTTACAACAAATACCTTGCTAAAAACTTCATTTTTCAAATTCCAATACGAAAAAAAAGCGGATAAGTTACAAAAACCTATCCGCCTTAACATAAAAATAATCAATGTCCTATTGATATTCTTCCGCTAACTTAATAATCGCATCTACAAAGGGTTTTGGCTGATAGTTGCGGTCGATAGCGAGGGGATAGTCGGTGCGACCGGGCATAGGCCAGCCGTTTTTCCAACTGTCGGCATCGGTAAGTCCCCAGAATGTTACACGGTCGATAACGTCGGCGTGTTTGAGGTAGATTTTAAAGAGTTTTACAAAAAAGTCGGTCTGCTCCTGAGCCTTGGCAGCGGGAAGACTATCGGTGTAGGGGTTCATCTCTTTCATATACTCAAAGTTGGTCTCCACAGCCGCGCCGTAATTGCCGGTAGGCCAAGGAAGAACGCTGAGGTCGAGTTCGGTAATCATCACCTTTACACCCTCGGCAGCGTAGGCTTCAATACTTTTTTCGTATTCTTCGAGATTGGTGTCGAAGGCAACGTGCGACTGCATTCCAATACCGTCGATGCGGCATCCAGCGGCTTTGAGGTCGCGCACAAGTTTGATAACTCCCTCACGTTTAGCAGGATTGTCCATTCCGTAATCGTTGTAATAGAGTTCCAAATCGGGGTCTACCTCGTGGGCAATTTTAAAAGCGATTTCGATAAAATCAGGACCTATAATATTGAAGAACGGCGATTTGCGGAGACTTCCGTCTTCCATTACAGCCTCGTTTACCACGTCCCAACCTTTGATTTTGCCTTTGTAACGTGTTAGCACAGTGGTGATATGCTCGCGCATACGGTTGATAAGTTCCTCACGGGTAACAGGCTGAGCCATATCGTCTTTCAAAAACCAGTAGGGCAATTGCGAATGCCAAACAAGGCAGTGACCAGTAAGCACCTGACCATTTCGCTGAGCCATTTCCACAAGAGCGTCAGCCTCGCGCCAGTCGTAGAGGTCTTTTTTGGGATGGATTTCCTCGGGTTTCATACAGTTTTCGGGCACAACAGCCGAAAAATTGTTGCGGATAGCGTTTACCACCTTAGGGTCGGTGCTAACAGCCTGACGCACATTGATAGCCGCGCCAATAAGGAACTTGCCGTCAAACGCCTTGCGCATCGAAGGCTTGCCATCGTCAACATATTCGCACTTAATTTCTTTCGGTTGGTTTTCAGAGGGTTGCGCACCCTGTTTACAAGCAGCAGTTAAAGCCA
>JAGCNK010000020.1 GCA_017645985.1 Bacteroidales bacterium
AAACACCCGCTTCGTTATCGAGTTCACACTCAAACAGGCCGGATACGCCGTGCTCAAAGCCACCGACGGAGAAAACGCCCTCGCATATTTCGACGGCAGAAAAATCGACTTGCTGGTTACCGACCTCAACATGCCCAAGATGGACGGTCTGGAACTTGCCGAGGCTGTTAAGCAGCTGCCCGACTACAAAAATATGCCGATACTGCTGCTCACCACCGAAATCAACGAGGAGAAAAGGCAACGCTCGCGCCAGATCGGTGTCACCGACTGGATTCAGAAACCGTTTGTCATCGACAAGTTTCTCGCCAAGATCAAGAAAGCAATTGATTAAACAACGCAAACCACCAATACCGCTGCGCTATGCTCGAACAGTTTAAACAGAAATATCTCGAAGAGGTAAACGACCTGCTCAACGAAATGGAAAGCGCTCTGCTCGAATTGGAACACCGCCCCGACAGCGAGGACGGTGTCAACAAGATTTTCAGAGTAATGCACACCATCAAGGGCACAAGCGGTATGTATGATTTCAAAGACGTTGAAAAGCTTACGCACCAGATCGAAAACGTATACGGTGCTATCCGCGACAGCCGTCAGCCTGTAGGCAAAAACCTCATCAGCACCACGTTGGAGGGTGTGGACATTATCAGGCAGATGCTCAATATGCCCGACAACGACCATACTGAGCAACTGAACCGATTCTTGGAGAAACTTGCCGTTACCACTGGCAGCAAGGAGCCCGAACCGTCGGCGCCCGCTGCCGAAACTGCCGCCGACGACCAGGAAGGACAGGGCGGAACTGCCACATACTACGTTGTGTTCAAGCCCGACGCCAACATCGCAAGCCGAGGGGTAAACCTCACACGCATAATCGAAGACCTCGACAGGATACCGGGGGTGGTGGTTATTCCGCACAACTATCCCGACAGCGACGAATACGCCTCAAAATTCTTCATGTACTGGGAGGCTATCTTTGCCACCGACAAACCTCTGGCCGATATCGAGGAGATTTTCCTTTTTGCCAACGACGAGGCGCAGATAACCAAAATAGCTCCGTACGACCTGTTTCAGCTGCCCGAGTTTGTGTCGGAACTGCAGCATCAGCAGCAATCCGACAATGACCTCAACCTCGATGCCATATACGCCATCGCCAGAGAAAACAAAGTAAAGGCACTGGAGACTGTGACGCAATTTACGCCCGAACCCACTGCCAGCAACCTTGCCAAAGAGGAGAGCATCATAGGCCGCAACATCGACGCGTTTGAAACCAAAAACACCAGCATAAAGGTGGCAGCCGACAAGCTCGACGAACTTATGAACCTTGTAAGCGACCTTGTGGTAACAAAAGCCCAGGTGCTTGCCATCGCCGACAAATACAACCTGCCCGAACTAGACAACCTTTACGAAAAAATCGACAAACTATCCAACAAATTCAAAGACAACGCCCTGTCGATGAGGCTTCTGCCCATTGAGAGCATGATGCTGCGTTTTGAAAGGCTCATACGCGACCTCTCAAAAGAGCTCGGCAAGCAAATCGACTTCATCACCGAGGGCACCGACACCGAATTAGACAAAACTATTATCGACAACATAGCCGTGCCGCTGATGCACATCATCCGCAACAGTATCGACCACGGCATCGAGCCGGTGGAACGCCGTCGCCAGCTCAAGAAACCCGACCACGGCGTTATCAAGTTCACCGCTTTCTACTCGGGCGCCAACGTGTTTATCCAAGTGCAAGACGACGGCGCGGGTATGAATCCCGAATACCTAAAACAGAAGGCTATAGAAAAGGGATTCTTGAAAGCCGGACAGCCTGTCACCACCAGGCAGCTTTACGACCTTGTGTTCCGTCCCGGATTCTCCACCGCGCAAACCATCACCGGTATTTCGGGTCGCGGCGTAGGTATGGACGTGGTAAAACAGCATATCATAAAACTTCGGGGCGAAATAGAGATGGACAGCGAGGTGAACCTCGGCACCATCACCACCATTAAACTGCCGCTCACACTCAGCATCGTTGACTCGCTGCTTGTGGCTCTCGGCGACACTCTGCTGCTGATTCCGCTATATCTTGTCGACAGCTGTCTGCAAACCTCCATCAACGGCATCAATCCCGAAAAAAGAATCTTCATATACAACGGCGATCCTCTGCCGGTAATCAACCTCCGCAGCCTGCTCGAAACAAGAGGAGAACAGCCCGACAACACCGCTCTAATAATCGTAAAATACAAAGAGCTGCGCATCTGCCTCACCGCCGACAAGGTTATCGGCGAACATCAGGCGGTGCTCAAATCGCTCGGACCATATTTCGCATACCAGGAATATATTTCAGGCGCAAGCATCCTCGGCGACGGACGCATTGCCCTCGTGCTCGACACCAACAAACTCATCCGCCTTGTAGAAACCAACAAAAACCACTGACGCTATGGACAACAAAGCAGAAAACCACTCGTATCTCTCGTTTGCTATCAACGAAGAAATCTTCGCTGCCAAAGTGCACTCCGTGGTAGAAGTGTTGGAGCAGCAGCCCATCACCCTGATCCCCAAGTCGCCCAAGCATATCCGTGGCGTGGTGAGCTTCCGTGGCGAAATCATCCCGGTAATCGACGCACGCACTATTATGAACATTCCCGACGAAGCACTGTCAAACTTTGTGATAATAGTGTTCACCGTCAAAAACGAGAACTTCGACGAACGCCACTCCGTAGGAGCCATCGCCGACCACGTAGAAAACGTAATAGAAATCAAGCCGCTCGACATAGAGCCAGCCACCGACCTCAACTCCATTGTGGATCCAAAGTTCACTTTCGGAGTTTTCAAAGACTCAAGCCGATTTGTCACGATACTCGATACCGACAAAATATTCGCAATTTCAAACAACAAAAACCAGTACGACCTTTAAAACTATATACCATGAAAAAGATTAAGAAACTACTACGCGGCATTTTTAAAGGCAGCAAGCTCAGCCGGCACATCATATTCTCATTTATCCTGATGGCTGGTGTTATGACCGTAACCTTCACAATAGCGTTTGTGCTTTACACCAAGTCGCTAATGGTGGAGTCGGGCACAAAGAATATCGACGACCTTGCGGCTCGATGCGCCGAGGACATCGGTCACCAGATCAACATCTACACCAACCAGACCAAGTCGCTCACCATGTCGATTATGATTTCAAAATCAGGAGCGCTTGCCGGAATGCTCACCCGTAGCGATGTTCACACCATACTGGGAAGCTTCTGCCAAAACACCGACGCACTGGTGTCGGGTTTCAAATGGGAGCACAACGCTTTCGACAACAACGACGACAAATACAAAAACGATCCGCTGTACGAAAAATTCAACGGCGAGTTCAACGTATTCTTCGTAAAGGAACGCGGCAAGTCAGTGCTCAAGCCCGGATACGTAATCGACCCCGACGTATACAACCAGGTTCGCAAAAATCCACGTCAGCAGATTCTTCCGGCAGAATTTATCACCATCGCAGGCGAGAAGATTCTCACACTGCCCATAGTAGTGCCGTTTATCGACCGCGACCAAAAATTCTTAGGCGCGTTTATCGAATATATGCCAGTTGACAGCATCAACAACATTGCCGCCAGGTACAAATACAAAACCGACCTGGCAATGAACGTGGTGGTGTTCGACGACAACTTCACCATCGTGGGCGAAAGCCAAAACGCTGAATTTATCGGCAAACCAATGTCAGAGGTATACGGGCCTGAGACTTATCACCCTGAACTCTTCAACTCTATTTCCACCCACCTGATCGACAGCCACGACATCTCGCACCACGCCTATTTGGTGTCGTCGTGCGAAGGAACACGACTGGCTGTGCTGTTCAGCACGTTCCGCACAAATTTCACAAGCAATCTCGGCAGCCAGCTGCGCACTTTCATCATCATCGCGATCATTCTGCTGATAGCTTCGGTGCTGATAGCCTCTATGCTGGGATACAAAATCGGAGAACCTATCACTCAGATGCTTAGGGCTTGCCGCGAAATGGCGTCGGGCAACATCAACTGCACATTCAGATTCAGAACCAAAGGCTCAAACGAGGTGTCGGAACTCTTTATGGCGTTTGAACAGATGTCGAAAACACTCCGAAAAATTGTTTACGATGTGAAACAATCGGCGCAGAATGTCAACAGCGCGGGCAAGGAACTGTCAAAATCGGCGGCAATGATGGCGGCGGGCTCTAACCAGCAGGCGTCGGCATCCGAACAGGTATCTACCGCTATGGAAGAGATGACCGCATCCATACAGAAAAACGCCGTCAACGCCAAAGAGACCGAGGACATCACCAACAAGGTGGTGCAGAGCGTACAGATAGCCAACAAGTCGGTGGGCACCACAGTAGAGGCTATGAAAACAATAACCGACAAGATTGGCATCATCAACGAGATTGTAGGACGAACCGACTTGCTTGCAGTCAACGCCGCCATCGAGGCTGCCCGTGTTGGCGAATTAGGCAAAGGTTTCGCAGTGGTGGCTTCCGAAATCCGAAAACTCGCCGAAAAGAGCCAGGCTGCAGCCAAGGAGATCGACGCGCTTACCACCAACGGTGTAAAACAGGCAGAAAACTCGGGCAAGCTGCTCGAAATGCTCGTTCCCGAAATCAACAAGACTTCGTCGCTTGTGCATGAAATCACAGCTTCGTCGATTGAGCAGAACAGCAACGCTGCCCAGGTGAACAACGCATTGCAGCAGCTCAACAATATCACGCAGCAAAACGCAGCCACCGCCGAAGAGCTCTCCACAAGTGCCGACGAGTCGCAGGCTCAGGCCGAACTGCTCGACTCCACTATGGATTTCTTCAAACTGGAAGGCAGCTCGTCGCTGTCGGAAATAGCCGCGCTCAACAAGCAGGCAGCTGAAATCCTTGCACGAATCGACCAGCTGAAAAAGCAAGAGGAAGAATAAGACCAAAAGGCATCCGCCTTACAACTTGAAGATGCCGGCGCTCTGACGGAACATCTCGGCCTGACCGTTGAGTTCCTCGGCGCTCACCGCAAGTTCCTCGCTGGCTGCGGCATTGCCCTGGATAGCGCCGTTGAGCTGTTGTACCGACATATCTATCATCTGGATGGTAGAACGCTGGTTGTCGGCGGAGTTTTCCACACGTCCAATCAGCGATGCGCACTCGTTGATATCTGGCAGAATATTGGTAATCAACTGCGTAGATTTAGCGGTAGCCTTTACGCTCGCCTCGGCACCTGCCACAATGTCAGCTGCCGACTTTTTGCTTTTCTCGGCAAGTTTACGAATCTCTGTGGCAACCACGGCAAAGCCCTTGCCGTTGTCGCCTGCACGTGCTGCCTCCACAGCGGCATTGAGCGCAAGTATGTTGGTTTGAAATGCTATATCGTTGATAATGTCGATTTTTTCAGAGATGTCGCGCACGGCGTTGAAGCTGTCGTCTTGCGCCTTTTTGATTTGGTTGATGTCGGCAGTTACCTTTCGCGTGATTTTTTCGGCCTTGGCAGCTAGGTTGGCGTTCTGGTTAACCGCCTCGGCTATATCGGCCATCGACTGAACAATGTTGTCGGCAGTGGCTGCCTGTTCGTTGGCGTTTTGCGAAAGTGTCTGAGTGGTACGGTTGATTTCTGCGCTCGACGCCTGCAGGTTGCTTGCTCCGTCGGTGATTTTCTCAACCATATTACGAAGGCTGTCAGCCATCTCGTACGACGATTTGAGTATGCCAGTGGTATTGTTTTCGCTGCTTTTTGACACACGAAGGTCGCCCTCGGCAATCTTGTTTACCAATCGTTCCACATCTTTGGGTTCGCCACCGACAGCACGCAAAATCACGTTGTTTAAGTGGTTAGACGCAAACATCATAAGCAAAACAATAGCCAGCATCACACTTGCCAATGCCACCACAGTCTTTCCCACGCCATTGTATTTTGACGAAGATGGATAAGCGAGCGAAATAAACGATTCAAGGTTGGAATCGTGGATATATGTCATATCAAAAGAGTGTCCATCATGTCTGAACGTTACATTATGCGGTAGACCGTCCTTGTTCTGCTGCATAATACTATAAATATCATCAGGAATCTTGTTCCATTTGCCATCATAGCATTTGTTTTCACGGTCGTAGGTCCACAGAGTAAATCCGCCTTCAATAATATTGGTTGCATTAAGTGCTGTATTCTGCGCCTGAACCTTTGATTCCTCTTGTCCTGTAAAGTAAATACCTTTGAGTTGACGATTGATATACAACGGTTTATACGTAGCAATGTAAGGTTCTCCAAGAATTTCGGTACGGGCAAAAAAAGTAGTTCCGCTTTCTATTGAGCGCACAACATCAGGGTCGGAAAGTTTTGTACCCACTGCTGGTTTGCCGTCGCTGCCGACGATAGTTGTGGCTATACGGATATATTCACTGCCAACTTTTTGAAATATAGTAAAATGGCTTCCATCATTACCCGAAACTACTTGTTTGCAGTAACTATTGTTGTTTTGAATCGTCTTGCCGCCCAAAGTCCACTGAGGAAGACTCTGATTGCCCGCAGAAACCATCTGCGTCGGATTTTCTTTGATTCCGCCATCATACTCCGCATTGGTTTCCGCCACGTGAATAAGCAGCAAGTTTGATACGCTAAATGCCTTGTGATGCTCGTCGAGAGTGTTTGTAAGTCCAATGAGGTCGCTCGCAATATTGTTTTCGATGTGCTTAGCCACTAATCCACGAATCGAAAAATGAAGCACCAACACAATTGTAATTACGGCTACAAATGCCGATACAATATACAGGATGTTAGATTTTGCCTTTGTGCTGAGATTTGTACCTATCATAATAGTCTTTTTAGTTATTTTATACCGGTTGTTATACGTATATCTCGTAAAAATGATACAAAATATTTGCCGTATATATGAAAATAAGGGTTCATAATTTCAAAATCCCTCTCCCAAATATACAAAAAAAAGATTTATATTTGTCAAGTAAAAATAATAAAAAAATGACAATAATAGACGCTCACAGCCACCTTTGGCTCAAACAGGATACCGTTGTAGATGGACAGCGCATCTACACCACCACACGCGGCCGCTCGATGTTTTTCGGACAGGAAGTGCAGATGCTGCCGCCCTTTATCGCCGACGGCAGAAACACCGCCGAAATTTTCATCGCCAATATGGATTATGCACAAGTTGGCGGAGCGGTTGTGGTACAGGAAGTTATCGACGGCAACCAAAACGATTATCTTTTGGATGTATCAAAAAAATATCCAAGCCGTTTCTTCGTCTGCGGAATGCCGAATCTTGGTCTCGAATCCAAGGATGCCGAGCAAAAAATCACCGCCGAAGACATTCTCCGCGATGTTGAGAATTTGCATCAACTTGGTTTTAAGGGAATTGCAATTCCAGGACACCGTGTCAGCCGCAAGATGTCGGATTTTGTGCCTGCGATGAAGTTTATGGAGTCCAAAGGAATGATTTTCTCGATGTGTCTTGCCGACAATGCCAATCAAATCGCAGAATTTCAAGAGGTTATCACCGAATGTTCCAACCTAAAAATCGCCATCGGACATTTTGGACTTGCCACCACCAACAATTGGAAAAATCAGATTCTCCTTGCCCGCAATCCCAATGTCTATATCGAATCGGGCGGCATTACTTGGCTCTACAACAGCGAGTTTTACCCATATCCATCGGCAATCAAAGCCATCCGCAAGGCGGCAGATTTGGTTGGCATCGACAAACTGATGTGGGGTAGCGACTATCCCCGCACCATCTGCGCCATCACCTACAAAATGTCATACGATTTCATTGTCAAAACCAACGAACTCACCGACACCGAAAAAGCGGCTTTTCTCGGAGAAAATGCGGTTAAGTTGTATGGGTTCAAGGATTTGCCGGTGTTGGAGTATGTGAAGAATATGTCGGAATAAGTGAAAGATTTTTTGATAGCACATATTGCTGTTATTCCTTATTGTCTCGTGGCCAGTCTATTTTTTCCATTATGATTCTGAAACCAATATTGCTATTTCTCGTATCGGG
>JAGCNK010000131.1 GCA_017645985.1 Bacteroidales bacterium
CGTTGGCGATGTAAAGGATTCGCACCACGTGATTTTCAGCATCGAAAATAGGCGTGTACTGGGTGAGCAGCCAGATGGTTTCGTTAAACTTGTTTTTCTGCTTGAGGGTGGTCTGGTACGACTGTCCCGAACAGATGTTTTGCCAAACCATATCAAAGTTTTCGAGGTTTTCTTCCGAAACAATGTTCTTGATATTGCGACCGATAAGTTCGTCTTTGCGATAGCCGAGAGCGGAGAGGAACTTCTGGTTGGCAGACATAAGGTGACCTTCGGGGTCGATCTCGGCCTTCAACATAGTTTCGTCTACGGCGGAGAGAATACCCGACATCTCAGCCTCACGTTTCTGGGCCTCGTCGCGTGCGGTCTTCATATCGTCCATAGTCTTGCGGAGCTCAGCCTCACGAAGCACAAGCTCGTCAGATTTTTTCTGCGACTCTTGAAGAAGGTCGGCGGTGCGGGCGTTGATACGGAGCGATGAAAGAGTAGACGCGATACTGTCGCCAAGCTGCTCCACAAACTGTATCTCGTATTTTTTGAGCAGGTTGAACGATGCCAGCTCTATAACGCCGAGAATCTTTTCCTCTGATTTCAAGGGAACTATCAAGAGGCATTTGGGTTTAGCGTCGCCAAGTCCTGACTCTATTTCCATATAATCGTCGGGAACATCTGTAATATATAAGGTGTTCTTTTCGAGAGCGCACACACCGATAAGGCCGTCGCCGAGGGTTATGCGGCGTGTAAGATATTTCTTGCGGTCGTATGCAAACGCCGAGAGCATATCCAAAAATACGTTGTTGGGATCGGTGTCGTCGAGGATGAAAAGTCCGCCCTGTCCGGCGTTGATGTAGTGAACAAGATTCTTGATCACCTCGTCGGAAAGCATCGTGATGTTGTCGTTGTTGTGACGCATGATGTCACCGAACTTGGCTAGACCCTGGGTTGTCCAGTTGCGTTGCTCGTCTTCCAGGCGGCGGAGGTTCTGCTCTTTTTCGGAGGCGGAAAGACGCTCGCTAAGGTCGATGAGCGACTTGGCCATAGATCCGTCGGGAGCTGAAAGGTTGGTGCCCGACCCGTAGTTGCCTTTGTATATCTCGTTGGAGAATTCGGTGAGTTTCTTGAAGTTGTCGGCGGTACAGTTGATAAGCGAGTTGAGCTTGCCAATCTCTGTCTGGTCTTCTTTGAGACGTGTGCCGGGAACAGCGCCGGTGTTGAGCACCTTGACAAAGTCTTGCATAGAGGCAAAACTGATTTTAAGATACCTGAACACGTAGAATGCTATAAAAATAATGAGCGCCAGCATCGGAACCGACAGCAATGCGAGCGAGATTCTCAGTTTGGTGATTTCGCGGCGGATGGCGGTGTCGCTGACAGCGAGCTCCTTCTCATGTGCGGCGTACATACGGTCGATAGTCTTGCGGATGTCGTCGAACGCGCTCACCTCCTTGACACTCAGCAGTTCCTGTGCGGCGTCGTGGCGGTTGTTGATAATCAGGCGGATAATGTCTTTGTTGACGTTCTGATAAATCACAAACTCGTTTTTGAGACGGTCGAGAAGCTTCACCTCCTCGGTGGTGGTAAGGCTGTTGGATGTGAGTGCGTTTTCGTACTCCTTGATTCTCACCTCGTAAAACTGTTTGAACTTATTGTGGTGACGCTGTATGGTAACGACGTCGCTGCCTGTCTCGATAAGGGCGTGGTTTTGGATCACAAGTCCGTACACCTCCTCGGCGAGCGAAAATAGCGGATAAATGCCCGCGCTCTGCGTGTCGGAAAAAGATTCCACGTGCTCTTTCACATTTCCGAACGACACCACCGCATATATGCAGAAAAAAAGAATATAAGCCGACACTACCGAAAACAGAAGTATCAGTTTATTTCTAATGTCCAGTTTATCAAATATTTGATGTATCTTTTCCATCGTCCGGCTTTTGTTTTTCTTCTTTTTGGCCCGTGATAAATTTTTATGTCAGTATACTTTTTTTCTCAAAGTTCAAATTTATAAAAAAAAATTATTTCCGTGCCGCAAATTTTTCTGTTTTTATCACTTTTTTTCTAAAAAATATTACAACTTATTAGTAATTAATAGATTACAAAGTAAAAATAATCATACATTACTTTTAATCCATTTTCAAAAAACATGCCTTTTGTACAAAAATGGATTTTTTTCAGCATTTTGTCAATAAAATTTTGCCTGAAAAGAAAAAAAATGCTTAATTTGCATTGTTTTTTCAATAAGCAAAACAGAGAATAAATGGAAATATCGCAGCAAGACATATTCGCATTATGCCAAACTTTTCGCAAAGTTTCGGTATACGATTTTTCCGACTATTCGTACAAATCGCTCTACCGCCGTGTGGAGAAAATTCTCACCGACAACCACATTACTATTCAGACACTTATTGACAATATCAGCAAGGATTACAACTACCTTGAAAGCGTTGTCAACCAAATAACAGTAAACACCACCGAACTATTTAGAGACCCCGAAATATGGTTGCCACTGCGCGACAATATCCA
>JAGCNK010000132.1 GCA_017645985.1 Bacteroidales bacterium
ATTGTCTAACCACATTCTTGGATAATACTCAAAATGAACAACTTATTTGTATTTTGCGAAACAGAGAACGGCGTTGTGGCAGACGTCAGCCTCGAACTGCTTTCAAAAGGCAAGAAACTCGCACAGACACTTGGCTGCAAACTCGAAGCCATTGCCGTTGACTACAACCTTTATAATATAGGACGACAGATTTTTAAATACGGCGTTGATGTAATTCACATTGCCGACGACCGCAAACTCGCTCCCTATCAGACACTTCCCACACAGAAAATCATCTGCGACCTTGTAAAACAAGAACAGCCGCAGATTATGCTCTTCGGTGCTACAAGCATAGGTCGCGACCTTGCTCCCCGTGTTGCAAGCGCTCTCCGCTGCGGTCTTACAGCCGACTGCACAAGCCTCGAAATCGGCGACCACGAAGAGAAGAAAACCGTTAAAGAAGACAACGGCGAAATCAAGCAGATTGTAACTCCCTACAAGGATTTACTTTACCAGATCCGTCCCGCATTCGGTGGCAACATCATCGCCACAATTCTCAACCTCCACACACGTCCTCAGATGGCTACTGTCCGCGAAGGTGTGATGAAAAAAGAGGTGTTCGACGAGAACTACAAAGGCGAAATCAAGAAAATCGACTGGCAGAAATCTGTTACAGATTTAGACTTTGCCGTTGAGATAATCTCGCGCCATATCGAGAAATCGAAAATCAACCTCAAAGCCGCTCCTGTGATTGTAGCAGGTGGCTACGGCGTAGGTTCAAAAGAGAACTTCCAGCTTCTCCACGAACTTGCCGACGTGCTTGGCGGTCAGGTGGGCGCATCTCGTGCAGCCGTTGACGCAGGATTCTGCGAGCATGAGCGTCAGATTGGTCAGACAGGCGTTACCGTACGTCCCAAGCTCTACATCGCTTGCGGTATCAGCGGACAGGTTCAGCACCGCGCCGGTATGCAGGAGTCATCGATTATTGTTTCAATCAATACCGACGAAAACGCTCCTATCAACGCCATTGCCGACTACGTTGTAACTGGCGACGTGGCAACTGTATTGCCCAAAATGATTAAATACTACAAAGCAAATTCTAAATAGGAACAAAATGGCAAATTTTTATAACGATAACGAAGATCTCAAGTTTCATCTCGGACATCCGTTGATGAAGCGCATCATCGACCTCAGGGAAGACAACGAATATTCCGACGCCGCCAAATACGACTACGCCCCCAAGAATTTTGAGGACGCTATGGACTCGGTGGAGAAGGTAATGGAGATATGCGGCGAAGTATGTGCCGACGTGATTGCACCCAACGCCGAAGCCAACGACCTCGAAGGTCACTCTATCGAAAACGACCATCTTAAATACAACCCCTACACCACAGCCGACTTCCAGGCACTCTTGAAAGCCGGTGCATGGGGTATCACAATGCCCCGCAAATCCGACGGCTTGAACATGCCCAACGTTCCCTACATTATGGTAGGCGAAATGGTGTCGCGTGCCGACGGCGGATTTGCCAACTTCTGGGGATTGCAAGACTGTGCCGAAACCATCCTCGAATTTGCTTCGGAGGAAATCAAGGCAGAATACCTTCCCAAACTTGCCAAAGGCGCAACCCTCTCGATGGTGCTCACCGAACCCGATGCAGGCTCCGACTTGCAGGCTGTTCAACTCAAAGCCAAATACGACGAAGAATCGGGCATGTGGCTCTTGAACGGTGTTAAACGCTTTATTACCAATGGTGACGCCGACATTCAGTTGGTACTTGCCCGCAGTGTAGAAGGCACAACCGATGGACGTGGTCTTTCGCTCTTTGTTTACGACAAAGACAAACATTGCGAAATTGTACGCCGTGTAGAAAACAAATTCGGTATCCACGGTTCGCCCACTTGCGAAATGGTATTCAAAGATGCTCCCGCAAAACTTATCGGCGACGAACGTCTCGGCCTTATCAAATACGTTATGAGCCTTATGTACGGCGCACGTCTCGGCGTAGGCGGACAGTCGGTAGGCATCTCTGAGGCAGCATATCGCGAGGCTCTCAAATATGCACACGAGCGCGAACAGTTTAAGAAACCCATCATTGAGTTCCCCGCTGTATATCAGCTTCTTGGCAATATGAACGCCAAAATCAAAGGTATGCGTTCGCTCCTTTACGAAACAGCACGTTTTGTAGATATGAGCAAGCTTCTCCAAGAGAAGAAAAAACTCGGCACTCTTCCCGCCGAACTCCGCAACGACCTCAAATATTTCTCTAAAATGGCCGACGCTTACACCCCGCTGTTGAAACTCTTCTCATCAGAATGGTGTAACTCAATTTGTTACGATGCTCTCCAAATTCACGGAGGTTCGGGCTATATGAAAGATTTCCCCATCGAGCGTATGGTTCGCGACGCACGTATCACCACCATCTACGAAGGTACATCGCAGTTGCAGGTAGTAGCCGCTATCAAAGGCGTTACCACAGGCGTATTTGCTGAGCGTATGGTAGAATACGACAAGATGTTAGAAGAATCGGGCAAGTTTGCCGCACAGAAAGCCAAACTTCTTGAACTCACGTCAGATTACAAGGCAGCCATCGAAAAAGTTACAGCTCTCAAAAATCAGGACTACCTCGATTTCCAGGCTCGCAACCTCGTAGAAATGGCTGGTAACATCATCGTATCATACCTTCTCTTTACCGACGCCCTCCGTGGTGAACAGTTTGAGAAACCCGCCAATGCATTCTTCAAACTTGCCTACGCCGACAACAAACAACGTAAAACCTACATCGACAACGGCGAAGAAAGCGATTTGGATAATTACAGATAGGAATATTTATATTGATTAAATGTAGAGACGTGCCGTGGCGCGTCTCTTTTTTTGTTTTTAATATTTTTAAGAAATCTACTTTGCCCTTTTCAAAAAAAAATCTCCGCAATACAGAATTATTTTTTTACATTTGCACCCGAAAAATATTTATAATGCATCAATAGTGGAAAACCGCAACAAGCTAATATATATCGACTCCGTAATCAAGAACTTCAATCCGAAGCTCCACAAGAGGTTGCCACGGTTTGTTATCCGCATGATTGAAAAGATCATCCGTCAGGACAAAATCAACCGCGTGCTTACACTTTACGGACATTTGGACGGACCGGAGTTTATCGAGGCGGTTTTCAAAGACTTCAACGTAGACATCATTAACCACGGCATCGAGAATGTGGAGAAAGGTCAGCGGATGATGTTCGTGGCAAACCACCCGCTCGGCGGACTTGACGGACTGGCTGTGATATACTCCATCTGCCGCAACTTCGGTCACTGCCGCGCCTTGGTCAACAACCTGCTGCTCTATATCGAGAGTCTCAAAAGCGTGTTCTGCGGCGTAAACGTGTACGGACACAACACTCCGGAGATATTCAAAAACGTACAGGCGCTCTACGACGACGAGAATGAGAACGTATGCGCATTTCCGGCTGGACTGGTGTCGCGACGTATCAACGGTGTAATCACCGACCTTCAGTGGAAAAAGAACTTTATCGACAAGGCTGTGGAGTATAACCTGCCGATAGTGCCTGTGTATGTCGACGCACAAAACAGCAGCTTTTTCTACTCGGTGGCAAACATACGCAAGAAACTGGGCATAAAGTTCAACTACGAGCTTGTGCTTCTGCCGGGCGAAGTGTTCAAATATCACGACAAACCAATCAACCTATATTACGGCGAACCGATACTGCCCTCTGTGCTGTCAGAGATAAAGGGTTCAGCCGAACGGACACAGTACGTACGAAAAATGACCTATATGCTGAAACCATAACTAATCTTTTCAACAGAAATGGAAGATATCATAGCACCCATCGACAAACAACTGCTGCTCAGCGAGCTAACCGACGAGCGTTTCGTCAGAGACACCAACTACGGCGGCAACAAGATATACATCGTAAACGCGCACAACGCCCCCAACACAATGCGTGAGATAGGACGTCTGCGCGAACTCGCTTTCCGTCAGGCTGGCGGAGGCACGGGCAAATCATGCGACATTGACGAGTGCGACACCCGCGAAATCCCCTACGAACAGCTCATTGTTTGGAGCGAAGAGATGGGCGAAATACTTGGCGGATACCGCTTTATCGACTGCTCGCTGCCCATCTACGACGAAAACGGCAAGCCCGAACTGTCCACAGCCGAGATTTTCAATTTTTCGGACACCTTTATTAATAAGTACCTGCCCAACACTATCGAGCTGGGACGAAGCTTTGTGCAGCCCAAATTTCAGAGCCGCCAGTATTTCAAACAGGCCATTTACGCGTTAGACAACCTCTGGGACGGTCTCGGCGCTATCTATATGCTCAACAAAGACCATATCAAATATTTCTTTGGCAAGATGACAATGTACACGTCGTTTAACCAGACAGCCAGAGACTACCTGCTCGCATTCCTCAAGCTATATTTCAACGACCGCGACAACCTTGTTACCCCGATAGGCGAAATAAAACCCGCCCTCACCCCAGAACAGATAGCCGAGGCGTTCCCCAATAAGAACTACAAAGACGACTTCAAATGTCTCAACCGCATTGTGCGCGACCTTGGAGAGAACATTCCACCGATGTTCAACGCCTACATGAACCTGTCGTCCACAATGAAACTTTTCGGCACTGCCCCCAACCCCTACTTCGGCGACGTGGAAGAGACTGGAATACTCATCACCGTTGATGATGTTTACCAAGACAAAAAGGCAAGACACATCGATACATTTAAACCAAAGAACTAAAACATCCTAGCTATGAAGAAGTTAGACATATTCACCATAAAGAGTTTCATCGGGCCGCTGATAGCCACGTTTTTCATCTCGCTGTTTGTGCTGCTCATGCAATTCTTGTGGAAATATATCGACGAGCTTGTTGGCAAGGGTCTCGACACTTCGGTGATAGTGGAACTGCTGTTTTACGCATCCATCACCCTGATACCTATGGCTCTGCCGCTCGCCATACTTTTGGCATCAATTATGACCTTCGGCAACCTTGGCGAAAAGTTTGAGCTTACTGCCATCAAGGCGGCGGGCATATCGCTGCAGCGTGCAATGCGTCCCCTCATTATCATGAGCGTGCTGATAAGTCTCGGAGCGTTTATCATTGCCAACGACATCATACCTATGGCAAGCCTCAAGATGCACACACTGCTTTGGAGCATCAAGCAGCAGCGCCCAGAAATGAACATCAAGCCGGGAATCTTCAACAACGACCTCGGCGAGGTAAGCATCCGCATCAGCAAGAAAGACCCCGTCACCAATATGATGTACAACTTCCGCATCTACGACCACCAGCTGGGCAAAGGCAACTATATGGTTACAATAGCCGACTCGGGCAGCGTAAAGATGACCGACGACAACCGTTACCTTATCCTCACGCTCTACAGCGGAGTCACTTACCAGGAAGACGAGGACAAGAGCAGCGAAACCGACAAGAAATACGCCCACCGTATCAACACGTTTGACCAGCAGACAATTATGCAGAGCATGGCGGGATTCGACTTTGACCGCTCCGACGAGAGCCTTTTCCGCAACAACTACCAAGTGATGAACCTCGTACAGCTGAAACACTCTGGCGACTCGCTTCAAAACGAATTTGAAAACATCGCATACGGTGTAAGCAACACGCTCAGCAACTCGTATTACCTCAAAAACGCTAAACACACACATCAGGCGTTCACCGACTCTATCAAGGCAGAGCTGGCCAAGCTCAACAACCACCCCAACGAGCAGCACATCATAGTGCACGACCTGGAGCGCAACCTCGACACACAGAACAACAAAGACTCGGCATACCTCCGTCAGGATTCAATCACCAAAGTGCTGATAGCACGCAACAAGGACAGCCTGAGAGAGATATTCTCCGTACCGCCCGAAGATATCAAGGTGATAATCAACCTCGACAGCCTGCTGCAGACACTTCCCGACGACAAGTACAAGCAGGTGAAAAACAAGACCAAGGAGTTTGCCAACGAAGCCCGCACATTCGTATCGCGCAATGCCGAAGAGATACAGTCAAAGCAGAAAACAATGTCGAAATTCAGAAACGCATGGCATCAGAAAATCACCCTCTCGATAGCCTGCCTGATATTCTTCTTCATTGGCGCACCTCTGGGAGCCATCATCCGCAAGGGCGGTTTCGGACTTCCCATCGTGGTGTCGGTGCTTGTGTTCATCATCTACTACATCATCTCCACCGCCGGAATGAAGATGTCGCGCGAAGGCATCTGGCAGCCCTGGCAGGGAATGTGGCTCAGCACCATAGTGATACTTCCCTTGGGAGTGTTCCTCACATACAAGGCCACCGTTGACGCCCAGCTGTTCAACAAAGAGGCTTGGCAGATGGCTTGGAACAAGGTTGCAGGATTCTTCAAGGTATTTGGAAAACTCAAAGACACCGGCAGCAACACCGACCATCATCCGGTACGCTCTTACTGTCTCAACATAGGACTGATAGCTGCCGCAATAGCACTGGCATTCGCATTCACCCCCACCAAAAACGCATCGTTCATATTCGGCGGACTGGCGTTAATATTGGCGGCTATAACATTCGTAATCAATAAGAAACTGGGATTCAAACACAAGTTTGTTATCATCACGGCAGTTTTGGCTATAGCGGGAATCACAATAGCTGCGGTCACTTACAAGAAAAAAGCCAAGCGAGCAGCATCAAAACCGCAGACCGAGACCACTACTACCGCACCCACAACACATATTATTCTGTAAAAAATGGACAATATCAAGCTCAACACGATCGAAGAAGCTATTGAAGATTTCCGTCAAGGAAAAATAATCATCATAGTGGACGACGAAGACCGCGAAAACGAAGGCGACTTTATCACCGCCGCCGAAACCATCACCGAGGAGAAGATCAACTTCATGCTCCAATACGGTCGCGGAGTGCTTTGTTCGCCCATCACCATCTCACGGGCAAGGGAGTTGAAACTGCCTAACCAGGTAGTAGAAAACACATCGGTGCTCGGCACGCCGTTCACCGTCACCATCGACAAGATAGACGGCTGCACCACAGGAGTTTCGGTTCACGACCGCACCGCCACCATCAAGGCACTTGCCGACCCAAATTCAAAACCTGAAACATTCGCACGTCCCGGACATATCAACCCTCTATACGCACAAGACCGAGGAGTGCTTGCCCGCGCAGGACACACCGAAGCGTCGGTAGATATGGCACGTCTGGCAGGACTGTTTCCGGCAGCTGCGTTGATTGAGATTCTCAATCCTGACGGCACTATGGCACGTCTGCCGCAGCTTATGGAAGTGGCTCAGAAGTTCAACCTCAAAATAATCACCATCCGCGACCTCATCGCATTCCGCCTCAAAACCGAAACCACGGTAGAGGCATCGCCCCAGGTAAACATGCCCACACGCTACGGCGAGTTTAAGATGACGGTTTTCCGCCAGATAAACAACGGCTTGGAACATTCGGCGCTCGTAAAAGGCACTTGGGAAAAAGACGAGCCCGTGCTTGTGCGCGTTCACTCGTCGTGCGCCACCGGCGACATCTTCGGCTCTATGCGTTGCGACTGCGGCGACCAGCTGCACCAGGCAATGATGCGTATCAGCCAGGAGGGCAAAGGAATACTTCTGTATATGAACCAGGAGGGACGAGGCATCGGACTCTTCAACAAAATAAAAGCCTACAAGCTTCAGGAGCAGGGCTACGACACCGTTGACGCCAACGTTCACCTCGGATTCGACCCCGACCAAAGAGACTACGGCACAGGTGCTGAAATTCTCCGCAAGCTGGGTGTCACCAAAATGAGGCTTCTCACCAACAACCCCGTAAAACGCGTTGGGTTAGAGGCTTACGGACTTGAAATAGTAGAAAACGTTCCCATCGAAATACCCGCCAACCAGTACGACAAAAAATACCTCATTACTAAGCGCGACCGTATGGGACATACGCTAAGCAACCTATAAACAACAGATTAAAACAATTTAAAAGTGAAAAAGCTTCTGTCCGCCATATCGTTGATAATTATCTGCGCCTTGCAGTCGGCAGCACAGACCAACCCCAAGATCGACATCGTCAACTCCAACACCCTCGAAGTAAACGAGACCTACGGACCCGACATCAAAATCTTGCGAGGCGACGTGGTGTTCTACCACGACAGCGCATATATGTATTGCGACAGTGCGCTCTACAACAACAAGGAGAACTTTTTTAAGGCGTTCGGAAGAATACACATCGAGCGTCTGATGTCAGACAACGACACCGTCCACCTTTGGAGCGACTCTGCCTCGTACAACGGCAACACAAAACTTGCCACCGCCCGCAAAAACGTGAAGATGACCCGCGACAGCATGGTGATGCTCACCGAAAACCTCGACTTCGACATGACAGCCAACGTGGCGTACTATTTCGACGGTGGAACGACTTTCTCGGGCGAGGACACGCTTATTTCTGATTTCGGGCACTTCTATCCCAACACCAACGACCTCAAATACACCCGCGATGTGGAAATCCACAATCCAGACTACCTGATGCGCTCCGACACCCTCACCTACAATGTCAAGACCAAGATTTCAAACTTCATCGGTCCCACCGAGATTATCAGCGAAAACGACTACCTCTACACCGAGCGCGGATGGTTCAACCACATCTACGACCAAGGACAGCTGACCAAAAACAACTATATGACCAGCAACGAGCGCCGTCTCGACGCCGACACCATCTTCTACGACCGCGCACGCAACTACGGATACGGCCGCAGCAATGTGGAAATCACCGACACCGTTAAGGCCATCAAGCTGCTGGGCGACGAGGCTCACTACTACGACCAAGACCAGAAGAGCGTTCTCACCGAAAAGGCTCTGATGATATACTATTCCGACATCGACACGCTCTATCTGCACGCCGACACCATCTGCTCGTATATGGTGCCATATCTCGAAGAGAATCCCGACTCGCTGTACCGAATGGTAAAGGCGTACCACAAAACCAAGATGTTCCGCCGCGACATTCAGGCTATGTGCGACAGCATGGTGTACGATTTCAGCGACAGCACCATCACAATGAACCGCAAGCCTGTAATCTGGCACAACGAAAACCAGATAACATCCGAGAATATGAAGTTCTACACATCTAACAACCACATAGATATGGTGGAACTGCTAAACAATGCCTTTGTGATTTCGGAGGTGGACTCCTTGGGGCACTACGACCAAATCTACGGCAAAAACATGGTGGCGTATCTCGACAGCAACAAGATTCAGGAGGTGGAAGTGATATCCTCAGCCAACACGATATACTACACCGAAGAAGACAGCATAGCCACGGGCATGAACGTGATTTCAAGCCAGGATATGAACATCCACTTCAAAAAAGGCAAGGTAGACAAGATCTGGTTCTACAAAAAGCCCAAAGGCACGATCTACCCGCTCGAAGGACTCACCAAGCGTCAGCAGTTTCTCGACGGATTCGTCTGGTACGACAAGCACCGTCCGCACCGCCGCGAGGATGTGTTCATCTGGGGCGAAATCACCGAGAAGCCAATCACCGCGCAGCAGTTGGAAGAAGAAGAAAAAGCCGCGAAAGAGGCGGAAGAAGAGATGGAAGAATTTTAAAAACGATATAAAAATGAACAGATTTATAAAAACGGCAGCATTATTGCTAATAATATCGGTGACGGTTGCCTGCTCCACCCCGGCCGACAACGGCGAAACCAACAGCGCCACTGCCGACTCGATACGCAAAGACTCGATAGCCAGGTCGATAATCAGAACCAAAGACTCGATAGCCAAGACAGCAGCCGAGAAAACAGCCGACCAAACGTGCGACACCACATTGATCGACTTGATTATTAAGGAATTTGAATAGACAATAAATAATTTTGTAAACCAAGAAAAGTGAAAAAGATAATTGTTTCATTAGCCGCAGCAATGTGCTGCACTGCCGGAGCAATGGCCGCTCCCGCAGCCGACACACTCAGACACGACACAGCAATCGACACCACAGGCGTAAAAACAGCCATCGACACACTCGCCACAGCCGACAAATACCGCAAGGTGATTTTGTTCAGCGACAACACTTGGGCTTACGTTGACCTCGACCGTCCCGCTATATCCGACGAGGACTTTGCCGACAACTGGGACATCGAGAGCATCCATATCTGCAAAGACATTCCTGTATCATCATTACCAGAAGAGGTAGACCTCCTGCTTGCCGACAGCACTCACGGCTGGTGCGCTCCTATCACGGGCAGAGTCAGCTCAGGATTCAAATTCCGCAAAACCCGCAACCACAACGGCACCGACATTCCTCTTACAGTAGGCGACACTATCCGTGCAGCTTTCGACGGCAAAGTTCGCGTGGTGCGCACAGTGGGCAACGCCGGTGGATACGGCAACCTTATGGTAATACGCCATCCCAACGGTTTGGAAACATATTACGCCCACCTTTCGGGATTCATTGCCAAAGAAGAAGAACTTGTTAAGGCTGGCGAACCAATAGCCCTTGGCGGCAACACAGGCAGAAGCACAGGACCTCATCTCCACTTTGAGGTAAGATATATGGGCAAGCCGTTCGACTCTGAACGCCTTTTCGACTTCACCACCGGCGAGCTCCGTTGCACCGAGTTCACACTCAAACGCCACTATTTCAATATCTATTCGCACTATGGAATGACCGATGCAGAATCGGCAGCCACCCAAGAGCGCGTTTATCACACAGTACGCAGCGGCGACACTCTCGGCGC
>JAGCNK010000021.1 GCA_017645985.1 Bacteroidales bacterium
GTTAATGTAGAACGTGTGGAAAACACCAACTACTCTTGGTTCGCCCCCTCGTTTAAAGATAATTTCAATGGAAAACTCAACCGCTTGCCCTACGACCATCATCAGATAATTTCGATGATTGCACCCCGCGCCGTTTTGGTGCTCGGCAACTCTGACTATCCCTGGCTCTGCGACTATTCAGGATACGTTTCCACAGCAGCCGCCTCCAAAGTTTGGGACAAATTTGGAATCTCCGACCGTTTTGGCTACGTATTTGAAGGCGGACATCCCCACTGTATGGCGTGCGACTCCGAAAACGACGCAGTTAAACGCTTTGTAGAAAAATTCCTCTTCAACAAACCCTCCGACACCAACATCCGCAAAGCCGACGAATTTAAAGACACCGATATGAATAGATGGATTGGAGGATGGAAATAAACTATCTAATGCAGTACCCCCCTATCAGAATATCGTCCATCTGGTCGGTGTCGCCACGCCACTGATCGATGGCGGTATTCAGGAGGTCTGACTGCTCCTTGGCAGATTTGGTCTTGGCGTTGATTTCGCATAGCAGCTGACGCAGACGGCGCGATGAGAACTTGTGCGCCTCACCGTCGAGCTGGTCGGCAAATCCGTCGGAATACATATACACATAGTCGCCGTGCTGTATATCCACCTCGCTATTTTCAAAAGGTAGAATCCTGGGATATATGCCGATGGGATTTCGCACAGGCTTGTATTCGGTAAGTTCTGCTCCACGCACGTGATACATTCCGTTGTTGGCGCCCGCAAAGGTCATCTTCATAGTGGCAAGGTTGAGAATACAGAGTCCCATATCCATACCGTCTTTCTGAGTGCAGGCGTCGTTGGTCTGCTTTAACGTGGTGATAACCTTGGTGCGCATCTCCTCAAGTATCTGGGCGGGATGGGTGGACGAGTTGAAATCAACACAAATCTCATTCAAAAATGCCACTCCGAGCATACTCATAAACGCTCCTGGAACGCCGTGACCTGTACAGTCTGCCACGCAGAAAATCACAGTGTCGCCAATACGTTTCATCCAATAAAAGTCGCCTGACACAATGTCGCGGGGTCGCCAGAATAGAAACACATCCTCAAACGACTCTTTGAGAATCTCCTCCGAGGGCAGCACGGCATCTTGGATAAGCTTGGCGTAGCGTATACTCGAGGTAACCGCACGGTGCTGGCTCTCTATTTCGTCTTTAAGTGTCTGAATATGTTGGCGTTCCTTCTCAATCTGCACGCTCATATCCCAAAGCAGACGGTTGCGGTCTGATAGTTCGTTCTGAGCCACCTCAAGTTTCTTTTGTTCCAACTCAATCTTTTCCCTGTCGAGCAGTTGCATCTGCACCGAGTTGGCATCATCCGACTGATTTGCTGAAGGTTGCTGTTTCTTTATCTCGGCGTTTACAGCCTTCAGCCGCTTGATCTCGTTGTCGCATTCGCGCAAAAGAGCAGAGTAACGGCGGTCGGCACGTCGCGAAGCCCTCATCAAAAACTTTTTGTAATTGAGCACCACGTACACGATAAAAGCCACAAGCAACACTGTGACCACAATAAGCGATATGTCTAATGCAGATAGGTTCATTGGTCGGATAATTGAAGTTGGTGAAGGTCGGATATGTTGTAAATATACAAGTTGTCGAGAGTGGGGTCGTATTGGTTGGCGTTGTTGACATATTTAAACATCCGCTCCAAATACAGGTTGTATCCTCCACTGCCGTCGGACGTGAGCGCAAGCGGTTTAACATAGTAATCCATTATCACAGAATCTTTTATAGCACCTGTATTAATGTCGATATCATAAATAAAACCGTCGTATTTGGTATCGTCGATACCATTAGTAGAATAATAAGCACGGTATCCAACAGCAAAAAGGTCGGGGGCAGATTCATATAGAGAGAAAATGTTGTTGCCCTTAATCGAATCAGACAAGACCATAGAGCCGTCGCGTTTCATAGTGCCAATGTAGAAATAGTAACCAGAAGTGGCAAATGCCGTGGCAAAGCCCAAAAAATCGCCCTGTGAATTACACGAATAAATTTCAAAATTATTCTCCAAAGGCATAATCTCGTAGTGCGAAACATTATTAAGATCAATAGTGCACATATCCACAGAACTATAGTCGTTTGTATATGAAAGCATTATCTCGCTACCGACGCTGTAAACATTATAGAAACTCTCCTCGCCGGTGAAACAAGACAGCACTATCTCATCGCCCACAAAGCCGTCGGCACTAACCATAAAAATCGAAACATACTGTGTATAATCATCCCACGAAAAGCATTTGGTCAAGAATCCGAACTCGCCGTTGACGAAGGTAAATTCGGCCACGATCGAATGGTCGGGAGTGCTAAGTTCGCCCGAAATATCATAAACCAGACGTAGGTCTGCGTCAAATTTGAGAAGATGGTATCTGTTGCCGTCGCGTGAACGTGAGTTGTCGACAAAAATATCACCATCGGTATTTACCTTCACGCTTCCTTCCACTTCGTAGGCGTCGTCGTTGTTGCCGTTGAGAAAACAATAATCCACCGAGTCGACAGTGCCGTCGGGATGAATTTTGGCAAGGTAATAGTCCCACGTTCCAGGCTTCTTGCAGGTGGCTAACACCGAACCGTCGGGCAGTGAAATAACACGGTCGGTGTAAGGTTTAACCGGCACAAGCTTCACCTTCAAATCGTTCGACGATTGGTAAACGGTATCATCATCGGGATTGCAAGCCGCTATCGATACCAACGCCAAAAAAGCCAACAAATATCTTATTTTCATATACATAACTAATTTTTTTGATAGCCGTAGCTGAATTTTGCCACGGTCTTGTATTTAAGTTTAACTTTTACGCCCAGCATCAACGAAAACTCGTTTATCCTGATAACGTCGGGAACATACAGATGATTGAAAACCACCTCGGGAAGAGCGTATTTATTGTTGCATTTGTTGAGCGGATTGAGGTCGTGCGACGCCCGGATGTCGGCAAAATACGACATCCGGTTGTGGTTGAAACTAAACCTTACTCCGCAAAGCAGCGACGTGTTGATGCGGTTTTTGCCGTCGAGACTCGAACCAGTGGCAGGATCGTCGTTGGCGGCGTTCACATAATCGATGTACGATGTGAATGTAGATTTGAGCATTATCTTAGGCTGGAAACCCACATACGCCGACGGAACAAAAAACTCGCGTCCACGATAGAGCGACGCCTCCAGCACAATAGGTATTCCCAAACAGACATAGTCCTCATCGTAATGATACGATGCCAAAGGATGCCGGCTGATAGACCGTGTGTAGCTGACCATAGACAATGTGGGAGCCGCCGACACCGAGAGCCATTTGATAATGTTGTATTCAAAACCTATCTGAAACATCCGTGACGAAAAACTGTAGTCGGGCTGCTGCTGCATAGTGTCAACGGTGGTGACATAAACCGTGTCGCAAATGTGACGTACAAAGCTGTTGCCTGCGCCAAGCCAAATAGAAAACCGGGGCATTGTGTAATAATTGTCAAGCACCTGGAGAAAAGACAGCGGCTCAAAATTGGTGGGCTTGTACAGCGGCTCTTTTTGCAGAAAATGACGTACCGCACTGTCGGCCTCGTAGTTGTATTCAAGGTTTTTGAGCGAGGCGACATTCAGCATCTGACAGGTGATAACGCCACGTTTTGAAAGATGTCCGCGGTTGAGAAGCTTTTGCGAATAGTCGAGAGCCTCACGGTATTTGCCAGCGTTGTAAATATTTAAAAGTGCCATAACTCCTCCGCCGAGACTGTCGGAAACAGCCTGATGGCTGTCGATTCCGTTGTCGTTTTGCGGAGTGTCGTCGGAAACGGCATTTTGCAAAAAACTCCGTGCCGGCACCGAATCATTCTGTGCCGACAGCGAAACCGAAGCCAACAAAAGAGTCATTATGCACAATAGTTTGATAATCCGGCTCATATTTAATTCTTGTTTTGGCAATTATACTTTTCTTTTTATTTCTCCGAAAAATCCCTTCCGAGAATCATATTCCATTCCGACTGCGACAGCGGCGACAGTTTCATATCAGCGAGCGTGTTGGCGTACGCCGAGGGGTTGGTATCCCAAAAGCGCATCAGATTGTCGTCGGTGAGTACGAACAATACACCTTTGTTATTGAAACACATACACTTGGCTCTGTAATTATTTAAACTGTGCTCCTCTATTACAAGAGGCTTGTCGTGAATGTCGTTGGCATTGATGAGGGTGATACGCTTGTCGGCAGACGAAATGGCGATAATGCCCGAAACTGGATCGTAAAGCACATTTTCGAGCTTGGTATGTGTGCCGGCCATCTTCTCATCCTTCTGGTCGTTGGCAAGGTTTACAAACTGTATGTCGCCCTCGCTGAAACATATTGCAAGCTTGTTTTGCGACGCAATGTGCGCCATTCTGAAAGCATTCTGCGGCTCCGACGATGGCAGCACCGTGGACACATCGCCATTGTTGTGGTTCCATTTAAGCAGACGTCCGTCGTGACAAAGCACATACACCACGCCGTTGCCGTGATAGTAAACGTCGGTAACCTTGGTCTGGAAATGCTTGTCGGCCACAGAAGCTCCGCCGTCGGCAGGAACTACCGAAACACGGCCGTTGGTATAAGCCACCACACACAAACGCTTGTCGGGCGAGGGTGAGGCTGTCTGGATATAGTCGTTAACCGCATCGAGCTTTATCTGACGTTTGGTGTCGGTGTAGATGAGGAACGAGTTGCGGTCCTTGGTGGTATAGGCTATAATCGACGGCGAAACAAACGCCGACCGCTCCACGGGCGTCTTGCTTTGAAAATCGGTGATAGTCTGCACGTTTTCGGGCTGACCGTTGGCAAGTATCCTGTAATACGACACCGTGGCGTCGCCGTTGAATGTGATTATTCTTCCCTTGGAATCGATGGTAAATTTGCTTATGTCGGAATTTTTAAACGACATAGGCTTGATGATGCCGTTCTGCTCCATAGCAAAAAGCATAGCGTCGTAAAGGTCGGCATTTTTCTCCTGGCTGCCTCCCTTGCTGTTCATCTCGCAAGCCAGTTTGGCAAGACGAAGGTTGAGGGTCTTATCCTCGTAACTGTTTTTTGCCTTCATAGCCAAAGTGTTGCAGAGTGCAATGTAATAGAGTCTTGAAGCCGAATCGTTGGCCTGCTGTGTAAGCAACATCTGGTAAAGAGCCTTGCGGCGTTCCTGCTCGGCGGTGTCGCGCTGCGCCTCGGCTATGCGTGAGTTCAGTTCTGCTGTCTGCCTCATCCTTTCCGCCTCCTTACGAGAGTTCTCAGCCTGCTGACGTGCGCGGTCTGATTCCTCTTTGGCTTCCAACGCACGCTGATACATCACACGGGCGGTGTCGCGCTGCTGCTGTGCGTCCTGCTGTGCGGCAAGGGCTGCGGTCTTCTGCTCCTCGGCTATTTGCTGCTGCTGTGCTGCACGTTCGGCGTTCTCCTCGGCTATGATGGTCTGCTCGTCGGCGTGAGCCTTCTCCCTCAATGCCCAAATAGAGAAAAACGCAAGAACCAGCACAAACGCAAGAAGTCCGCTGATTGTGGCCACCACCTTGCGGCGGCGTGATTTTTCCTTGGCAATGAGAGCCTCGTGACTCTGGTGCATATATTCGTCGCAGCGTATCATACTGCTCGAGGCGGCACGCAGCTTGTCTTTGGGCGAACGTTGCGAGTCGTCGTATTTGAGAATCCAGTACTGATTAGGACGGCAACGCTCGTACCATCCGCTAAAAATGGCATAGTTGCCCGAAGTGAGCAGAAACTCAGGATCACGGCCGTTTTCTACCCAGCGTTTCACCTGAGTGTTGTATTCGTTGTATACGTTGCGGTTTTCGAGTTCCTCACGGTCCCAGGCGGAGAGCATTTTCCAGTTTCGTATCAATGCCTCGTGGGTTACGTCCAAAACGGTGTCGCCGCTGAGATACTCGGTCTCGATATTTCCATTGTCGATAAAGGGTCGCAAAAGTGTGTTGTCGTCGGTGCGGAAAATATTCAGCACTGCGCACACCTGGGCGTTTGAGATATGCGGACTGTTGATAATGCCGGTTATCTCGTTGAGGGAGCAGCGGTTGCGCACCTGGCGGTTGTCGTCTATTTTGGTGAGACTCTTGAAAGCGGTCTCGATGATTGATTTCGACTCCTCGGGAGTGATTGTCTTCTCTGCCCAGTCGGCGTTTTTGAGATAGTAGTCGTATGCCGACTCGTATAGAGTGCCAGCGTGGGCGTTGAGCACGTTGTCGAGATTGGGATGCTCGTAATATTTTTTCTGATATGACGGCAGCTGTGCAAACCATCGGTCAAAATTGACCCTCTCCTCATCGCTGAGCAAGTCCTTGGATATGCCTGCGATTTTGGCAAGATGAAGAAGGTCGAGCTGTTCGCCGCCATTGTCGGCTGTACGCCAAAGAAGGTTGAGGGAGTGCTGCAGCACAGGCAACTGGTCGAATCCAGAGTTCAGATTGTTGATAAGCACCTCGGTAAGACGGGTGGAGACACTGCCTCCAGCCAACACTGCGGGCTGCTCTATCACCTGAAGAATCTCGGTGCGCTTGAGCTGAGGAACAAAAAACTGGCTGTATGCTATAAACTCAGGAAGATCCTTAAACACAGTACATTGCGAAATATAGTCGCTACGCATTGTGAAAATCACATACACCGGCAGATTCTCCGAAATTGAAATCCTGACAGTCTCCAACAAAAGATTCACTGTGGTGTAAGCCTCGATACTCGGCGTGCCGTTGTGAAAGTTTTCGGTCATAGTGAAAATCTCCTCAAACTGGTCGGCAATAATCAGAAGGTTTTTGCCACGGTTGGCGGCGTCGTCACCATCCTTTACGTAATACCCTGAATTTTTGTATATGTCAACCAGTGCCGAAAAACCACGGCTGAAATTGATAAGAGTCTCATTGGCAGGCACATTAAGTTCGTCGGCGGCACTTTTGGTGAGACTTTCGAGAGGATTGCGCTGGGGTTTGAAATCAAATATAAGCCAACTGTTGAACTCCGCCTTTGAGAATCCCGCCCTGATGTACGGAACCACGCCGGCATAAACCATCGACGATTTTCCATCGCCCGAAGCACCGGTGATGAAAGCCATCTTGTTTTGTTCCAACATCTTGACAATCTGCCTTATATGAGTATCTCGTCCTTTAAAAAAGATACTCTCCTCCTCGGTAAACGGACGTAAGCCAGGATATGGACAAATGCGGTTATTCATAGTTTAAGTTGGTTGTTTATTTTTGAATGCAAAGATACAAAAAAACCAAAGAAATAATACAAATAAATTGCCAACTTTTGCATTTTTGGATTAAACCATTGCCAAAAACAAGTATCAAATAGGCAGAGTTTCGGTAGCGAAAGGCAGACTGCCGCAACAAAAAAACATAGAAAGTGTAATATCAAACAAGAGAGATGAAAACTGTCTAACACGGAAATATGATAAATGTTTCCGTGTTTTGTTATTTTATAAGTAAATGTAGCAAAAAGATGTCCGCTCTTGCTATTGTCACAATAAAGCCGTAATTTTGCAACGACAAAAACACATCTAAAATGCTTCACGATTTAGGAATAATTATGTTGGTGGCAGGTGCCATCAGTCTATTGTGCAAATGGCTTAAACAGCCTGTAGTATTGGGATATATAGTTGCCGGAATACTTGCCGGGCCATACGTGTGCGGCAGTTCGTGGGTCAACGTAGAAAGCGCCGAAACCTGGGGCGAGGTGGGCGTAATATTCCTTCTCTTTACCCTCGGTCTCGAATTTTCGTTCAAAAAACTTCTGAAAATGGGCTCCACGGCGTTCATCGGATGCCTTACCATTGTGGTGGGAATGATGGGCTGCGGATTTATGCTCGGACGAATGATGGGCTGGTCGGAAATGAACTCGCTGTTTCTCGGCGGTATGCTCTGTATGTCGTCTACCACGATTGTGTTCAAGGCTCTCGACGACCTCGGACTACGTCAGCACAAGTTTGCCGAAATATGTTTCGGAATCCTCGTTGTAGAAGATTTGTTCGCTGTGGTTTTGATGGTGCTACTGGCGTCGATAGCTGTTAACCAGCAGTTCGACGGCGCAGAGATGCTTGGTCAGGTGGCAAAACTTGTGGCATACCTGATGTTCTGGTTCGTGGCAGGTATCACGCTGATACCGTCGCTGCTCAAAAAATGCCGCGAATACCTCAACGACGAAACTATGACCATTGTGGCACTCGGACTCTGCCTCGGTATGGTGCTTATAGCCAAAATGGCAGGATTCAGCGAGGCTCTCGGCGCGTTTGTGATGGGTTCTATTTTGTCGGAAACCGTTGAATGCGAACGTATTGAGAAACTGATGTCGCCAATCAAAAACCTCTTTGGTGCGATATTTTTCGTGTCGGTGGGAATGATGATTTCGCCCGCCACTTTGGCAGAATACTGGCTGCCTATACTTGTGATTACTCTCACCGTAATATTCGGACAGATAATATTTGCCACACTCGGCATCACGCTTTCTGGTCAGCCGATGAAACTGGCTATGCAGTCGGCCTTTGCGCTCACGCAGGTGGGCGAGTTCGCTTTCATCATTGCGCAGTTTGGCGAGTCGATAGGCGTTACCGAAAAATTCCTCTACCCCGTTGTGGTGGCGGTGTCGGTTATCACCACATTTCTCACACCTTATACAATACGACTTTCAGAACCGGCCTACAAGATGCTGGAACGAGTGCTGCCAAAGAGATTCTTCGACTTTGTGGGACGGCTTTCGCAAGGCAAAAGCACCATCGCACAGCAGAGCATTCTCAGGCAACTGCTCAAAAAGGTGGGTCTCACCGTGGCGGTATACAGCGTAGTAAGCATCTTTGTGATAACGCTTTACCAACAGTTTGTATCAAGCTGGATAGTTGACGCAGTCAAGGCTGTAACTCCCGACAATCTGGAATGGGTATCGCGACTGGTGGCTATGGTTGTGCTGCTGATTATCCTTTCGCCGTTTATCTACAAGATGGTGGCAAGTCACAAATCAGCACCCGAGACCCTGGCTCTGAGCCGCGACAACTCGTACCGAAGGGCAACGCTTGTGGCTCTCTACGCCGCAAGAATGATTTTGGCAATGATTTTCATCACATTCTGCATAGGTCAGTATTTCAACCTCACGCTCGGTGTGCTTGTGGTTTCCGCCATAGCCATCGTGATAGTGATACTGCTGTCGAGCAAGGTGCACAAGCAGTCGTCGGACATAGAGCAGCATTTTATCGACAACCTTTCGGCACGTGAGCGCGAACAGGAAAACAACCGCTCGGTAAGGCGCGAGGTTGAGGCTGCTTTTCTCAATTACGACCTCCATCTTGCCGACTTTGAACTAAATCCGCAGTCGCTCTATTGCGGACATCAGCTTTTGAATCTCGACCTTCGCCGCTCGTGCGGTGTCAACATTGTGCGCATAGTGCGTGGCGGAGTCAACATCAACGCACCCGGCGGTCGCGAACGTCTCTATCCGCACGACAGAATTGTGGTGGCAGGCAGCGACGAACAGATACGACGTTTCCGCAAAGAACTTGACACTGCGGTGCACACAGGCAAGGAAAAACATTCGGCGGGACGAACCTCCACATTCTCGCTCGAACAGCTTCAGGTATCGCCCGATATGCCATTCTGCGGAAAAACCTTGGCAGAGTCGCGCATCGGCGAAATGGCTCAGTGCGTGGTGCTCGGTATCGAACACGACGGCGAAATATCTATGAACCCCGGAGCCGACGAGATACTATGGCAAGGCGACACCCTGATACTTGCGGGCGAAACCGAGAAAATAAAGAAACTGCTGGTGTAAAAAGCCAGGAAGGTTATTCGTTGCTTATCTTGTCCAAGAACACTTTGATATCCAACGGAATACGCAGCTGCTCGTTGACGGTGTAATCTATCACTCCGTCAAACACAGCCAGTTCGTGCGGATCGGCGTGTTCGCTGTTGCCTGTGATAAAAAGAGGTGCAGACGAGCTGTTGCCGCCGGCATCTTTCCACACCTGACGGGCAAAAGAAACTGCCCAATCGGCTGCAAAATTGTAATACACCACTCCTATCTTGCTGTCGGCAAGCTGTGCGCAAATGTATGTGTTGTAATCCACATCGCTCGACATACTTATGCCGAGTTTCTCCACACGCTGAAAATCCTTGAGCATATTGTAAACACCCAAAGCCGAATCGCTGTCTAATTCGTTGTACATAAAAAAGATGTCGGCGGGTTCGTGCTTGCGGCGTTCCACCTTCTTAACATTGAGAATGTTGCGAATCTCCTCCACAAAAAGTATCGGCGACGGTTTGTCGGAATATATTGTGTTTTCCACAATGTCGCGGCGGATATGGTTGATGTACGAAAAACCAGACTCAATAGTGGCTGATGGATTCCAAACAAACATTTTGAAATCCTTGCCGCACCTCTCCTTGGCTATGCGGAACTGCTGTCCCGGGACTGAATTGTAACCGTCTGTGTCGGGCGAGTAGATGTCGGTAGAACCCAGAATATGCACGCTACAATTGGCATTAGCCATAGCATCGGCCGCCTGCTGCAACGACAATCCATCTCCGTCGAAAGCCTGTATGCGGGCATTGCCGAGAACACATTGCAACTCTCGCTTGATATACTCAATGTCGGGTGTCACCGCAGCGAGAAACACAGTTATAGGTTGACTATATAGGTCGATAAACATTTACAATTTAATGATGGTTTTTCGTTATGCAAATATAAAAAAAATCTGTAAACCACGTGTCTACTTTTCTAAAAAATCAACGGCTAAATGGTAAATTTGGCCTCCAACTTTTGCACGCCCAACTGGTCGGAACGCTTGCAAGGTGCGGCTGCTGCCACAGTTACTGTGTACTCGCCTTTGCGGAGCAGCGGTGTGCCGTCTTCCTCCACTGTCTTGAAACGTTCTGGCTCGATGTCGAACTCGATAAGCATATCCACGCTCGGATTGATTTCTACCTGCTTGAATGCCGCCAGTTGTCGCAAAGGAGCGTCAACGCCAGCACCAGGAACAGATATGTATACTTGCACAGTTTCCAAAACGGCAAAGTCAGAATTATTGACAACACGCACTTTGAGGTGCAGTGTCATATTTGTAAAAATCTGAGCGTCAATAGATTCATAATCAAGCTTGCCATAGCTTAGTCCATATCCGAAGGGATAGAACACATTGGTGTCCATATACTTGTAGGTGCGGTTCTTCATTGAGTAATCGTCGAACGCAGGCAGCGAATCGCCATCCTCGGGGAATGTTATAGGCAGACGTCCTGAGAAATTGGCATCGCCAAAAATCAAATCGCCGAGGGCGTAACCGCCTTCCTGTCCTGGATACCACGCCATAATCAAGGCGTCGGCGTAGGGCTCTATCTCACGCATATCCACGGGACTTCCGCCAGTGAGAACCACAATTATGCCCTCCTTGCCCACATTGCGGCGGCGGTTGTAAAGCTCACGCAAGAAACTTATCTGACATTCGGGCAGCGATAGAGTTGTGCGGTCGCCCTTGGTTTCCGAATCAATAGCCTCGCCCTCCTCGCCTTCGAGAGTGCCGTTGTTGCCAAGCACCACAACCACATATTCGCTGAGTTCGGCATCGTCGAAAGCCCAGTTGATAGGATTTTTTGTAACTGTGTTTGGCAGCACGCCCGGACGGAAATCTACCGCAGTGCCGCAGCTTACTTTCGATGCAATACCTTGCAAATAAGTGCAATAACGGTCGGAAATGCCATAATAGTTGCCCATCTGGCAGAATGTGTCGGCAGCTCCCGAACCAGTTACATAGAGAGTCTTGATGTCTTTTTTCAAAGGCAGAACTCCGTTGTTTTTGAGCAGCACCATACTCTTGACAGCGGCATCGTGCGAAAGTTTGATATTCTGCGGCGTGCATACGTCGCTATGTGTGTAGCACTCGTACCAGTTATGGTCGTCGTGCTGAAGTATTCCAAGTTTTGCCCGGGTCATCAGCAAGGGTTTCAACGCCTTGTCTAAATCTTCCTCTTCAAGAAGATGCTGCTCCAATGCCTCTTTCAACGCTTTGAAGGTGCATCCGCACTCCACATTAAGTCCCGCTTTTACGGCGGTGGCGGCGGCTTCGGCGGCGGTGGTAACTATGGCGTGACCCTGATAGATGTCGGCAACAGCGTCGCAGTCTGACACAATGTGTCCCTTGAATCCCCACTTCTTGCGGAGAATGTCGGTAAGAAGAAGCTTGCTGCCCGAACAGCTCTCGCCGTAAACCCTGTTGTATGCGCCCATCACAATCTCCACTTCGGCATCCTGCACAAGCATTTTAAACGCCGGAAGATATGTTTCCCAAAGGTCTTTTTTCGATGGAAAGAGATTGACAGAGTGACGCGAAGCCTCCGGACCAGAATGTACGGCAAAGTGCTTGGCGCAGGCTGCCACCTTCATCATATCCTGACGTCCCTGCATACCTTTCACGAACTGTGTGGCGAGTGTTCCTGTCAAAAAAGGATCTTCGCCGTAGGTCTCCATTCCCCGTCCCCATCGTGGATCACGGAAGATATTGATGTTTGGAGCCCAGAATGTCAAACCAGTATAGCGTGCGTGGTTGCCAATCTTGCGAGCCTCGTTGAACTTTGCCCTTGCCTCGGTGGAGATAGTCTCTCCTATTTGATAAAGAAGCTTGCTGTCAAAAGTGGCGGCGAGACCGATAGGTTCGGGAAAAACCGTCGCCTTGCCGTTGCGACCCACGCCGTGGAGCGACTCGTTCCAATAGTTGTATGGGTCGATTCCAAGTCGCGGAATACCAGGCGCATCGTTCATCATCTGCGATATTTTCTCGTCGACGGTCATCTCTGCAATCAGAGCGACAACTTTCTTTTCAAGCTCTTTCAATTCGGGCATAAGGTGTATTTATTTATTGATTATTAATAGGTTACAAAAGTAAATTACAAAAATTCGGGACGATATTCAAAGTGCATCGTGTCGTAATGATACCAACGTCCGCCCCAGATAAAGCCGTGTTTCTCAAATACTTTCACAATCTCCATAGGAATACGGTTGGCATATTTTATCTGGTCGGTTTCTGATTTGCCTTTGTTGGTCCAAAGCCAGTAATTAGAATTGGCCACATTGATATCGAAGGCTATTCCGTAGCTGTGCGCGCTCAATCGGTTTGCTCCACGCACCTGACGCCAGTAAAACGACGACGCCTGCAAAAGGAATTTTTTGAGTTCGGGTTTCTGTTTTAGTTCCTCGTAAACAGCCTTGAGTTTTTCATTCACGCCGTTCACCTTTGTAATAGGCAGCTGCTGACCAAACCATTCTATCTTTACAAGGTTTTTCTGAACCTCGGCGGCGCTGCTGCCGTACATTTTTTTAAACAACGCCTCGCAACGGCTACGTCCGCAGTCGCTCAAATATGCGGGTTCGGTCACGGTGGTGTCGTATGTCATTGAAAACATATCCTCCACGTCGCTGTTGTCGAGCTTGGTTACAAAATCTTTTTCCTTTCCGTCGTCGTAAACGATACGCGTGCCGTCGGGAAAAACAATTGCGTTGTCGCTGTACGACAGGTGCATATCGGGATATGCGTCAATAAGTTTCTGTGCGCTGGCAGGAACGCGGGCTGCAATCTGGGCGTTGCTTATGGATGCTGTCATCAAGAGCGACGCTGCTAAAAAAAATGCTTTCTTCATAATTTATGGGGTTTGAATTTTCTGTTTCTTTTTCCGGGCAAAAAGGTCGTGACGGTTGTTGA
>JAGCNK010000133.1 GCA_017645985.1 Bacteroidales bacterium
ATTCCTTATAGTATTGTTCCTTGGTGAGGGCATCAGCATTCTCACCGGCGCCAAACTGCTCGAATGGCTCTTTAAGAACTATGAGGTGCACGTTTGGGCGTTCTTTTTCGGACTCATCCTCGCCTCGGTATACTACGTTGGCAAGATGATGAAAAAAATCGACGTATTTAAGGTCTTGCTCGCAATTGCGGGCGCAGGTGTGGCGTTCGGTTTTTCGGTTATCACTCCCGCCACCGAAAACGACAACATCTTCTATCTTGTATTTTGTGGTGCGATAGCTATCTGCGATATGCTTTTGCCCGGTATTTCGGGTTCGTTCACACTTATATTATTAGGCAACTACAAACTCATCATAATCGACTCGGTTTCGCATCTCAACTTAATGGTGCTGATTCCTGTGGCAATAGGCGCTGTGATAGGTTTCCTGTCGTTCTCGCGCTTCTTGTCGTGGCTGATGAAGACCTATGCCGAACAGACTATCTCGGTTCTCACCGGATTCATCTTTGGTTCGCTCGTGTTTATCTGGCCCTGGAAAAAGCCTCTCTACCTTATGCAGAACGGTCACGAGGTGTTCAATTCGCACGGCGAGGCTGTGATTGAGGGATATGAGAAATATCTTCCCGACCTTACGGCGCAGACCTTCTGGGCTATAGCGTTTATGATTTTGGGAATTGTGGTGTTGTGCTTGATAGAGGAACTTTCGGCACGACGCGCAAAACGACAAGAAGCTGAAATTGAAAAAGAATAAATAACTTGAATATAAACAATTTATAATATTAAGAAAGTGGAAGTTGAAACTTTTAAAATGATAGCCACGACCTTTGAGGGTCTGGAGGATGTGTTAGGACGCGAACTTATGCGCATGGGCGCCGAAGACGTGAACACCGAGCCGTGTACTGTTACTTTTACCGGCGACAAGTATTTGCTTTACGAAGCCAACTACGAGCTGCGTACTGCGTTGAAAATTTATAAAGAGATTCTCAACTTCTCGTTCGAATCAAAAGAGGAGTTTTTCGAAAAGCTCAAAGAATACCGCTGGAGCAAGATTCTCAATATCTACAAGAGCTTCAACCTCAAGGTTGTTTCTAAAAACGAGCAACTCGGCGAGGCAAGCAGCATTGAGCAGCAGGTTAAAGAGCTTATTTGCGAATACTTCAACTTGAAATCGCACAAGACTCCTCCTCACGATGTGCCTAATCCATCGGTTGTTATCGACATCAATATTGACGGCGGCAACTGCTCGCTGCTTCTCGACAGCACTGGCGAACCCCTTTCTCGTCGCGGTTACCGCATCACATCAGGTTTTGACCCGCTCGACGAGGTTTACGCCGCAGGACTTGTTCAGCTTTCGGGATGGAAGGCCAACACCAACTTTATTGATCCTATGTGCGGCTCTGGCACGTTGCTGATTGAGGCTGCAATGTTTGCCTACAACATTCCCGCTCAGGTTTGCCGCGAAAACTTCGGCTTCTTCACCTGGAGAGATTTCGACGCAGAAATGTGGAAGGATATCAAGAGCGACGCCAAGGTAAGAATAAAGCACAACGGCGAGTTCGCATACAAGATTCTCGGCTACGACATTTCTGAGCAGGCAACCAAAGCAGCAGGACAGAACATCAAGAAGGCAATTCTCGACAAATATATAAATGTGTTCACCGCCGCAGCCAAGGATATTCAACTTCCCGACGGCAACAACACGGTAATTCTCGATCCTCCCGTAATCGACGTTTACAAAAAAGAGGAGACCAAAAATATTATTTCTAACATTTCGCAATTGATGAAGAAAAATATACAGACCTCGAAACTCTGGTTACATTCTGATTATAAAGAATTTAGCAAAGCTATCGGTCTCAATCCTCAGAAGGAACACGCGATTGTTAAGAACGGAAAGGAATACTTTTTGCAATTATTTTAAAAAAATTAAAAAAAAATACGATTTTATATTCGCAGATATCAAAAATTACCATATATTTGTAAAGTGAAACAAATAAAGTAATCTTAAAGACAGCCTAATGAGAGAAGCGATACATAGTCTATATGAAAAAGCGGTGAAGGGCAACGTAGTGTTGTCGTTCGAGGGTGTTATTACATCCGACCTCTTAGACAATGTATTTGCTGAGGCTGAAGACAAACTCAAGGCCGACAACGAACAGCCCCGCGTTATCAAAAAAGTATACAACATACTTGTGGAGGCTCTTCAGAACTTGTTTCACCATCTCGAAACACCGCCCGACGAGTTTTTCGTCAACTCTGAGTTCAAGAAAGGCAGCCATTATGCGTTTTTCTGTATGACCAAAGAGAACCAGGGCGTCTACCGTATTACCACCGGAAATTTTGTAAAGAACCTTACCGGTTATTTTCTCCGCGACCGTATCGAGCAGCTCAACTACCTGTCGCAAGACGAGTTGAAGGACCTATACAAAATAGTGCTCAACAACGATGAGTTCTCGGCCAAAGGCGGAGGTGGTTTGGGATTTATAGAGATGGCCCGCAAGTCGGGCAACAAGTTCGGTTTCGAACTGTTGCGTCAAAACAAAGATTACTCGTTTTTTGTTTTGGAGGTATTAATATCATAATGTAAACAAAACTTAATTAATTAAATAAAATGGATTCAATAGACATAGAGGGAACACCAAAAACGCCGTCGGTTTCGTTTGAAGCCGCTACGGGAAAGTTAGTGATTAAAGGTAGATCGATTCCCGAAAATTCGATAGAGTTTTACAAACCGCTCGTAGACTGGATCGACAAATATGCAGCCGAGGCCAAAGGAACGGTTGAAGTGAATATGCAGCTTGAATATTTCAATACAAGTTCGTCTAAGTGTATTTTGGACGTATTTAAGAAATTGGAGAACCTGCACAACAAGAGCGTTGCCGACGTGGTAATAAACTGGTACTACGAGGAGGACGACGAAGATATGCTTGAGGCTGGAGAAGACTACCAGTCGATTCTAAAGCTCCCCTTTAAGATGGTGGAGGTGGGTTCCCAGGAGTAGTAGTTTTGGTTTTATTGAGTTCATTTTGTATATTACACAATAGAAACGCCTGCAAACAAAGGTATATGCATTATCCTTTGATTGCAAGCGTTTCCTTATTTAGGAGTTTAGTTTTCTTTACATACGTAGAGCACCACAGGCAGATGGTCGCTGAAGCCGTTGAGCCATTCGCCGCCTGCCGATGTGCGTTTGGGACTTCCCTTATATCTTCCCGACTGATTGATTAGATATTCGAGCCTGACTATCTCGCAGCTGCAATATGTGAGGCGTTTTTTGTCGTGGGCAATTGTTTTTTCCACAGTTTTGTTGTGCTTGGTGATTGACTGAATATGGTCCTTGTCCAAAAGGTTTTCGGTGATCATTATCTGGTCAAACAAGTTCCAAGCGCCTCGGTAATAATGAGTTCCTGTTCCCGAAAAATGAATCTCCCACCAGGGGTTGAACAGTCCCGACGGTTCTACTTTTGAAATTTCGCGCCTTCCGCCAAGTACGTCGCACATACTTTTGTCGTGAGGGTCGTCGTTCATATCGCCCATTATAAATATCTTGATATCAGGATTTTGCTTTTGAAGCGAATCCTTGATAGCCTTCACCTGTCGTGCACCAAGTTCGCGGTAATAGCTTGTGCTGTACCGGCTTGGCAGATGGCATACCACCACCGCCACGTTTTCGTTGCCGAGTGTTCCGTTAACGGTTAAGAATCCGCGAGTTGCGTGGTTTTTGTCCGAGTCATTCTCGTAGATATAAGGCACCAATTTGTAATTCAACGGCTTGAACAAACTTGGGTTGTAGAGCAGTGCGCAGTCGATTCCCCTCTTGTCGGGACCCTCTTCGTGGATGTATTTGATGCCACGCTCTTGGAGAGGCTTCTGGGCAATCAGGTCGTTGAGCACGTTCTGGTTTTCGATTTCGCTCAGTCCTATAAATGCGCATCCTTCAGGCACTTGGCTGGTGCCCATATCAGCCAGCGCACGCGACATATTGTTTAGCTTGCCTATATATTTTTCGCTATTCCATTTGTATGTGCCGTCGGGCAGAAACTGGTTGTCGTTTTTGCCAACGTCGTGAATAGTGTCGAAGAAATTCTCCTGATTGTAGAAGCCTACTGCAAATTTGGTAACAGGATTTTGTGCTTGGATTTGAGAACCAAGGAATACTAAAAGTACACTTAAATATACAAGTCTGTTCATCAGTGTTTTATTAATTTTTGCCGTCTTTCAAGTTGATAATGAGCACACCGTTTGCGCTTTGGCTACCGTAAATGGCAGCAGAACCGTCTTTGAGCAGCGAAATGTCTTTTACATCGCAAGTGGGGATAAATTCAATAGTGTCCACAATCTTGCCGTCAACCACATATGTGGCGCAGGGTGAGGCGTTTATGGTGTTCGGTCCACGTACAATGATGCATCCGTCGGTTCTGATATAGATACCGTTGAAGTTGGCTCTGATAAGTTCGTAGATGTTTCGGTAGTTGCAATAATTGTTTTTATTTTTCAAGTATTCAATCGCTTGTGTGCGGTTTGTCTCGCTGATATATCCGTAGCCTACAGCCATATTCACGTTTTCTTCGGTAGCAGTGAAGTTCAGTTTTACCGTGATAGTGTCTTTGGTCCGGCTGTTGATTTTATGTTTTTGCGTGTTGAAACTTTTGGAAGAAAACACGAGACAGTCTTTATCGTAGCACGCCAGGGTGAACATACCCAACGAATCAGTATATGCGGCGGCTTGCGATTTTTGCGCCTTCACAGTGATGCCTGAAATGGGCAAATCGTTTAGAACGGTAACCTGCCCGGTTACTATTTTGGTCTGTTGTGCTTGCACCGATATTATTGGTAATAATAGTAGTGCCAATAGTGATAACCTTTTCATATTCTCTAATTTTAGTGTATTTATTATCTTCAAATATATAACTATTTTTTTAGAACTACAAATTTGACTGCTGTTTTTGTAATTGGTTTAATGAGCTTTTGACATATTCTATAATATGTTTTAACATTTATTAACATTATTCTTTTAAATCTGTTTTGATTTCTCAGAATTTATATTTTAATTTGCGGCGTTAATAAAAGTAAAAATGAAGTTATTCAATATGACATACGGCAATTGGTGGTGGCGCTTACGGAACTTAAATTCGTGAGTGGTACACCTTATATATATAAAGATATTGAAAAAGGCTTGTCGGAGACTCACGACAAGCCTTTTTTGTTGGAAAGTATCCAAGTTAACAAATGAAATTAATTAAACACAAAATAAAATGAGCAAATATTCAATTGACCCAAATGGTTATTACGGCGAATTCGGCGGGGCGTTTGTTCCCGAGATTCTTAGAAAAAACGTCGTAGAACTCAAAGAAAACTATCTGCAAATTATTGAAAACGAGGAGTTTAAGAAGGACTTTCAGAAACTTCTCAAAGATTATGTAGGTCGTCCCACACCTCTTTATTTTGCCAACCGTCTCAGCCAGAAATACGGTGCGAACATTTTTCTCAAGCGTGAGGACCTCTGCCACACTGGTGCGCACAAGTTGAACAACGCTCTTGGTCAGATTCTTCTTGCCCGCAAACTCGGCAAGACACGTATTGTGGCTGAAACAGGAGCAGGTCAGCACGGCGTTGCCACTGCCACGGTATGCGCTCTGATGAATATGGAGTGCGTGGTGTATATGGGTGAAACGGATGTTAAGCGTCAGTTTCTCAACGTGCAGCGTATGAGGATGTTGGGCGCTAAGGTTGTTCCCGTAATGTAGGGCAAGAGAACCCTCAAAGATGGCACCAATGAGGCTATCCGCGACTGGTGCTGCAATCCTAAAAACACACATTATATTATAGGTTCTGTTGTTGGACCCGACCCGTATCCCGATATGGTTGCACGTTTCCAATCGGTTATAAGTGAAGAGATTAAATATCAGTTGCAGGAGCAGACTGGTCGCAACTATCCCGACAAACTTCTTGCTTGCATAGGCGGCGGTAGCAATGCTGCAGGAACTTTTTACCATTATATCGACGATGAGCGAGTTAAGTTTTACGCAGCAGAGGCAGCTGGTCTTGGTCTCGACGACCCTGAAAAATCGGCAGCCACTATCCATCTCGGCAAAAAGGGCGTTCTGCACGGAAGTCTTTCGCTCGTGATGATGACCAACGACGGTCAGATTGTGGAGCCGTACTCAATTTCCGCCGGTCTTGATTATCCTGGCGTTGGTCCTATGCACGCATTCTTTGCCAAATGCGGACGTACCAAGGTGCTTGCCGTTACAGATGCCGAGGCTATGCAGGCGGCGTTGGAACTCACTAAGTTAGAAGGTATTATCCCCGCCATTGAGAGCGCACACGCATTGGCTATGCTCCCGAAAATCAATTTCGTAAAGGATGAGAACGTAGTAATCACTGTCTCAGGCCGTGGCGATAA
>JAGCNK010000134.1 GCA_017645985.1 Bacteroidales bacterium
TCAATAGCTAATGTGATGGAATTCTTGGTATATTTTTGTACGTAAACCAAAGGATTATCTTTGAAATAAGTGAAAAATGTATTAGTCGGGCTTTCCGCAAAAGTGGTCTCGCCGTTTAATACATAGTTGGCTCTAATTTTAATATTGTAGTAAGATTCCGGTTCTAAATCAATAAAGTTCTGAAAACAAGTTTTTCCTTCGAAATCAAGTTCCGAAAGTTTATCTATATACCTCTCTGTTAGACCACTCATTGCAATGATTTCATCTTCTGTTATTTTGCCAACTTCAATCCATTCTTCTTTGTCTTTAGGAGATATGAAGAATTGATAAACAAAATATCCGCCCGCTTTTTCGGCTTTTGCCCTAAAAAAACGACCACGGATAGCTTTGGTGTTTGCAAAGTAATCATGACCAATAATATCATCTTCAATTACTGGCGGGGTCAATGATTTGTCATTAGTTTCACCCGGAGTTAAGCTGTAGCAATATTGTCTTCTTAAGTCGATTGAGCCTGGCGAATCATCAAAATCATCGCTGTCATCCTTATTACATCCCCAAAAGCACATAGCAGCCGTCATAGCGGCGCAGAGAAACAGAATTTTTTTCATTTTAGTAATATTTTAGTTATAGTAATTGTTTGTTGTGGGGGCAAATGTAGAGATAAAATTTTAATGTTTCAAATATTTTTAAAATATTATTCGTTTTTTTTTTTTTGTTTACAAAAAAATGTATTTTTGCCGCCAAAACTAAACAAGAATGACTAACAAGAACTACCTACTACTACTTTCTATGCTATTATTGTGCGCCTATGCGCCGTTGCAGGCGCAAGACAACTTGAGTGTCATAAGCAAGCAGAGCGGCGGCACAATAGAGCTGCGATGGGCGCCCACCAATCTCGACGCCTGGCGCTACGGCAACGTATTTGGCTACAAGCTCGAGCGCGTTACCATTTACCGCGACGGCAGTCAGCTGATTCCTGTAGAAACCGTGGTGCTATCTACCGCATTGCGTATCAAACCTTTCTCGGAGTGGGAGAAGCGCGAGGACGAAAAATATTTTGCCATAGCCGGAGAGTGCATCTTCGGCGAGCAGTATCCTGCCTTGTCCACCTCTCCTGTGGGCATATACAAGAAATACCAGCAGGAGCAAAACAAGTACGGCTTTGCGCTCTACTGCGCCGATATGGACAAGCGGGTGGCAGAGTATATGGGGCTCTACTACGCCGACAAGACAGCGAAGCCCGGCGAGCGATACTCGTACCGGCTCACCTTTGCCCAGCCCGACAGCGCGCACTGCGACACCGCCCGCACCTACGGCGCGTTAGACAGCAACCCTGTGGACATTTTTCCGGCTAAGCCCGACGTGTTTTACGACAAAGACCACGTGCAGGTGACTTGGAAAAACAACTACAGCAACCACTTCGTGGGCTACTATGTGGAGCGGAGCACCGACAACAAGACCTTCGTGAGGCTCAACGAAGAACCCATAGCCGTAACCAAGCCGTCGCCCAAAAACAATTATTATACCGACACCACCGTGGCGGTTTCGAGCAATGTATATTATAGAATTGTGGGAGTGGATTCGTTCTCCGACGAAAGCGCGCCCTCTGAATCCTCGTCTATACTGAACACAAAGCCCATATCGCAGTACGCCGAAATATCGTCGGCCAAGCCGCTCGGCAACGGCGTGGAAATCAGCTGGCGTTTTGATCTCGGCAGCGAGACCGGCGCGGTGGACGGATTCAAGATATACCGTGCCCGCAGCTCCGAAACACTGAGCAACTGCATCGCCACCATCACCGACGTTGACCAGCGGAGCTTTGTCGACCCTCGTCCGCTCCCCGACAACTATTATTATGTGTCGGTATTCAACGGCAACGAAGAGAAATACAACCCCTATCCATATTACTGCCTCACCATCGACAGCATACCTCCAGAGCCTCCGGCAGCGCCTACCGGCTTTTGCGACAGCTTGGGCAGAGTGTGGCTTACGTGGCATAATCAAGATACGTCAGATGTGGTAGGCTTTAGGCTTTTGCGAAAAAATTCCGAAGGTGAAAGCTTCCTGATGCTTGCGCCCGATATGCTCGCCGACACTTTTTATGTAGACACTATCAATTTAAACACATTGTCGCGGCATATCTATTATTCGCTTAAAAGCGTGGACGCGCGCGGCAACCAGAGCGACCTATCGCCCTCGCTCAAAGTGGAGCGTTACGACATAATAGCGCCGCAGCCGTCGATGATTACCAATATTGAACAAAACAAAAACGGCGTAGCAATATCTTGGAACGCATCTGTATCAAAAGATGTGGCATCGTATGCACTACTGAGGAGCGCAGCCTCGTACGACGTTTTTGACACATTAGCCATAATATCAAGCGGCAGCGGTCTGACATATCTTGACAAAACCGCCGAACCGGGATGCGAGTATTATTATAAGGTGCTGACCATCGACGGATTCGGCAACTATTCGGCAAGCAGGCTCAAAGCCGTAGAAATACCCGGGCAGAAAGAATCCGACTGGCAGCTGAGAAACACCAAAACGTTGAACAGCATTACCTTGAAATGGTCGAACAAAGATGTCGACAAACCTGTGGACAAGGTTTTGATATACCGCAAAACCGACGACAAGCCGCTGCATTACTACGCAATGGTAAAAGATACCGACACCTTTGAGGATAAGAACTTAGTGATGGGCAGGCATTACGCATACCGCATACGGGTGGTGTACACCGACGCCACCGAGACACAATTGAGCAACGAAGTAAAAACCGAGATGTAAAAACCAACAGATATGAAACTGCAAAAAGAGAAAATAGGCTTTCTGTTGGTTTCGGTATTTGTGGCAACGGGGGCGTATTCTCAAAATATCGAAACCATAATAAAGTCCGACCCAGTGAAAATGGGCGGCAACATATCGCTTAACACCACCTCAGAGCTGATAGAAGACAGCACGCTCACCACCGATAGGTTCTATTACTATCTTTCGGGCGGCATCAATACCCAGCTGTTCGGCTTTTTGAGCGTTCCGTTCACATTCGCCTACACCAACAACGTGCTCACCAAGAACTTAGCCCTGCCTTACAACAGGTTTTCCATAGCCCCCAACTACAAAAAGTTTACGGCGTATATGGGCTTCAACAGTATGAGCTTTGGTAAATACACCCTTTCGGGACACGACTACCTTGGCGCGGGCGCGCTCTACGAAGGCGACGTGTGGCACATAGAAGGCTTTTTTGGTAGAATGCGCAAGGCGGTTCAGCCCGACTCTACAAATGCAGAGCCGTCGTACAAGCGTATGGGCGGCGGCGTAAAGATAGGCTATCATAACGAGAACTATGACGTGGGATTCGACGTGATAAAGGTAAAAGACGACTCCTCGTCGATAAGTTTCTTAGGCTACGAAAATCAGTACATTGCGCCAAAAGACAACATAGCAGCATCGGTAAGGCTGAAAACCACATTATGGAAAAAGCTCACACTCAGCGGCGAGTACGGAGTGAGCATACTCAACAGGTATATGGCGCAAGATACCGCCACCAGCCGTGCATCCGACGTGCTAATAGAAACCGACGGCGAGGACGTGTGCTTCCAAGCGTTTGACGTGGCGTTGGGCTACAGCTTCGGCGACCATTCGATCGGATTCGGATACAGCAGGATACCGCCCAACTACGAGACCCTCGGCGGCTATTATTTTGCCGAAGACGAAGAGACTTATACGGTTAACTTCTCCTCGCTGCTGTTTAACCACGTGTCGGTGTCGGGCGACGTGGGTCTCCGTCACGACAACCTCGACAATCAGAAACTCACCACCGACAACAGCATAGCCGTAAACCTCGCAGCCAGCGGCAACATCACCCAGAAGCTCAACTTCAACGTGTCGTACAACAATAATCAGCAATATCTCAACCTCAGAAACAAGTATGAGGAGCTGATGCAGACCACCGAGTTTGAAAATCTTGACACCACTGAATACTCGCGGCTCAACAACACCACCAACCTTGGGCTGAACTATATGCTCAGCAACACCGAGACCGCCAGCAACAGCATCTCGGCAAGCTTTATGTACCAGACCACGTCAGACCATCAGCGCTACGACACCACCACCGCCAATTCAAAAATTTACAACGGCAACCTCGGATACTGCCTGAGCCTGATACCGCAGAAAATGTCGGCGAGCGTTACATTCGGCTACAACCGCACCGAAATGCAGCATCAGAACACAGATATGTACACCACAAGCGTGAGCGTAAACAAAACCCTCTTTGGTCAGGTGTCGGGGTCGCTGTCGGGCACATACGCCTACACCAAGGTAGACAGCGTGGAATCGAACGTAGTAAACGGGCGTATGTCGCTGTCGTACACATTGAAACAAAGCCACAACTTCAGCCTTTCGCTCAACTATATCAACAATTCGCAGGCTCGGGGCAACCGCAACAGGCTGACAATGAATTTGGGTTACACCTACAGCTTTGACATCATTAACCGCGAAAAACATAGAAAAGACGATGAAGAACAAAACTAACACCAGAATCTACACCTTAATAGCCATCGTTTTTTTGCTGCTGACAAGCGCAAGTGCGTGGGCGCAAAACAATAACGAAACACAAGTAAATTCGATAGTAGACGACGCCAGGGCAATTGCCAGTGAGTCGCAAGACGCCACCAGAGAGGTGCCCGCCGAGCGCCGCCTTGCCAATGCCATAGAAACAGCCCGCAAGGTGAAGGAGATGGCCAACTATATCGACAAAATAAAAAACCTTGCCGAAAACACACAGATACCATTGCCTATAGGCATCAAAAGCAATTTAAACGACTATGAGATAGTGGTGCAGCAGCTGTCGCACGAGAGCGACTCGGTAGCCAAAGCCTATATGACGCTGGTGATACCAGTAGATTCTGCCACCACCATAGGATTTGAAACCTACATATCGCTGTCGGGAAGCTGCGGACCTCAGATGCCTGGCAGGCTCAAGCTCATACGCCCTGTGGAGATGGCGTTTGGCGACAAGTTCAACATAGTCTTCAACCCGGGGTCGTATGCCGAGTTCGACTGCGACGGCATCACCCAGTTTCATATGGACGTTACTCTGGAGTTTGTTGCCAATGCAATCAAGTTTTACGACGAGAATATGAACCCATTGCAAAAGCCGAAATTCAACACTAAGCTTACATTCAACGATTTTTCGGATTTTGTGTTCGATATCAACGCCAAACTCGCCTTTGAATTTCCTGAATTGCAAGACTTTCTATTTTATATTGAAGATATAACCGTAGATTTCAGCGAGTTTACCACGCCTAAGACCGCGGCTTTTCCTCCCGGATATTTCGGCAGCGACGACGACCGCAATCTGTGGCGCGGCTTAGCTGTAAAAAAAGCGCAAGTGTATCTGCCGCCTGCGTTAAAAACCGACCAGACATCCATATCCGACCCGTCGAAAGTGCAAGTGAAGAAAGTTAAAAACGAGGACAGAACCTCGATAGTGTGCAGCAATTTGGTAATCGACCGCCACGGCATCACTGTTGACGCCTCGGTGGAACAATTGTGTCGCGATTGCAAAGAAGAACCTGCCAAATGGGATCTCAAGGTGTCGTCGATAGGATTATCTATTGTAAAAAACAAGATAAAAGGGGCTGGATTTTCTGGAATTTTAAATATTCCTCCCTTTGGCGAATATTCTAAATTGGGATACTCCGCCGAATACAATATAGCTGAAAAAGCGTTTGATTTTAAATGCGATATCACCGGCAACCATAGTTTTGATGTTTTTGGTGCCACATTAAACCTCAACGAACACTCTTATATAGAAATAGCATTAAAAAACGGCGGATTTTATCCCACCATTAGCGCCTCGGGTTCAA
>JAGCNK010000135.1 GCA_017645985.1 Bacteroidales bacterium
AGTGTATGGAGTTTCTCTGTGGTCGCGAACTGTGGTTAGTCCTGCACGGAACTCGTTGTACAGCTTGTCGTTGAAACGAGAGTTCAACTCTAATACTACCGAGTTGGTTTTGTCAAACATTCTATAGCCTGAATTGGCGTAGTAATATGTTTGGTAGCCATTGCTGAACGTGCCAGATGAGTAGCTGTCGCGATACGATTCGTTGTATTGGTAACGAAGGGCGAGTTTGTGTTTTGTGCTGATGTTCCAGTCCAAACGGGCAAGAATGTTCCATGCGCTCTGTTCCAAATCGCGAGGATCGTAGTTTTCTTCAATGCCAGTAACTTTTTTGAATTGTTCGGCAACTGCCTTAGCCTCTTCAACTGTGATATAGTCGTATTTTCCATCGGCAGTCTTATAGTCAGCTCCAGGGAAATACAAGTTAGACCACTCTTTCTTGGTGTTTTCTGCGCTAACAAAGAAGAAAAGTTTATCTTTTACAATTGCGCCGCCAAGGTTGACGCCGAGTATGCGTGTAAGCTCGTTGTCGAGTTTCGACTCTTTTTCTTTTTCTTGAGAATACTTGCCGTAGAGTCCCTCGTTGGTGTAATAAGCGTAAACTGTGCCGGTGAATTTGTTGGTACCCGATTTGGTGATAGCGTTGATACCACCGCCGGTAAAGCCCGACTGGGTAACGTCGAACGGAGAAACTACAACCTGAATTTCTTGGATAGACTCAAGCGAGATAGGGTTGGCGCCAGTCTGTGCGCCGTTGGTGCCGTCGGCAGAAAGTCCGAAAACGTCGTTGCTAACAGTACCGTCGATTTGGAACGAGTTGTAGCGGTTGTTGCTGCCGGCAAAAGAGATACCGCCCGACTTGTTGATACTTGCCTGGGGGTTGAGTTTTGCCACGTCGTAAACGCTACGGTTGATTGTAGGAGTGTTTTGGATATTGTCGAGAGAAAAGTTGGTGGCTGCGCCGGTGTTGGCTTTGGGAGCTTCGGCTACCACTACCACTTCTGATAATTCCTGAGCTTCGTCTTTTGGCTGAGCGTCGATGTTAACCACTTCGCCCAAAGGCAGATAAATACCTTCGTATTCAGCAGGTTTTTTGCCAACGAACTGAACGGTAAGCTTGTAAGGACCGCCTGGTTTCATACCTTGCAGTATATAACGTCCGTTTTCGTTGGTGATACATGCGTACTGTGTACCAGAGGGTGTGTGTACTGCAATTACTGTTGCACCAGGGAGTGTTTCGCCGGTGTCGTCGGTAACTTGTCCCGACATACCCGATGTGGTTACCTGTGCCGATGCCGTGCCGATAAACAGTGTCATCAGCAACGTCAGAATCAGATAGATGTTCTTTTTCATATTAATATCAATTTTAGTAAATGATGTTTGTTTGTTTCTTATTGTGAATTAAACATTATGCATTGATATACGCTTGTTTAATGCGGTCGAGATACATTCCTATCGTGTTTTCAAGACCGTAGTAGAGCGCGTCGCAGATAAGCGCGTGGCCTATCGACACCTCTTTTACTCCCGGCACGTTTTTGAGGAAGTATGTCAGGTTTTCGAGGCTGAGGTCGTGACCTGCGTTTACCTCTAAGCCGCGTTCCAAAGCCAGTTCAGCCGCCTCACGGAACGGTTTCACGGCCGCCTCGGGGTCGGTGGGAAACATTGTGGCAAATGGTTCGGTATATAGTTCCACACGGTCGGCACCAAGGTCGCCTGCGTGGAGTATGTTTTCGTGGTGCGTGTCTACAAAAATCGAAGTGCGGATGCCGGCATCTTTGAGCCTTGCTACAACATCGCGAAGAAAAGGTTTGTACTTAACCACGTCCCAGCCGTGGTTTGATGTTATCTGGCTTGGGTCGTCGGGCACGAGGGTGGCCTGGGCGGGCTTTACTTCGAGCACAAGGTTCATAAACTCTTCGGAAGGATAGCCCTCGATGTTGAACTCGGTGGTTACGATTTTGCTGAGCTGCCTTACGTCGCTGCGGCGGATGTGCCTTTCGTCGGGACGAGGATGCACCGTAATGCCCTGCGCGCCAAATCTTTCGCAGTCGGCTGCCACCTTCTCCACGTCGGGATTGTTGCCTCCGCGGGCGTTGCGGATGGTGGCCACCTTGTTGATGTTGACGCTCAGTCTTGTTATAGTCTCCATAATTTACTATATATAATAGGTGTGATTAATTATGCCGCAAAATTATAGATTTTATCTTTTTTTTAGATTTTTTTATTGTAATTATTTGTAAAAAAACTATTTACTTTGCCTTAACAAAAAACAGCGCAATTATGTCAACAGATTTGATTTCTACCAACATACCAGCACTCAACCCCGACGACCTCGGCGACACTGCTTTGCAGATAATGGACGACTTCCGCGTGAGCCATCTGCCAGTGGTGTCGGGCACCGAATATATCGGACTTGTGAGCGACAACGACATCTACGAAACCGGCTCCGACGCCCCAGTGTCGTCATGCAGGCTTGCCATACCGCAGCCCTACGCGCTCGACAACCAGCACATTTTTGAGATTCTCACCATAATCACCACGCAGAAACTGTCGCTGCTGCCGGTGCTGTCGGCGCAAAACAACGCCTATCTGGGTGTGATAACCGAGACTCAGCTGCTGCGGGGACTGGCATCCGTAACCGCCGCCAATCTGCAGGGAGGAATTGTGGAGATAATCACCACGCCAGCCAATTTTTCGCCCGCGCTGATAACCTCTATTGTGGAAAACAACGACATGAAGGTGATGAGCCTCTTTGCCAACAACGTTTCTGACCAGGTGGAGGCGGTGATCAAGCTCAACGGACACGACACTTCGGCTGTGATTCAGGGTCTCGAGCGCCACGGCTACCGCATCAAGTCGGTTTTTGAGGGCGACGGCAAGTACAACGACCTCATGCAAGAGCGTTACGGCGCTCTGATGAACTATCTGAACGTATAGGCGGCACATTCTAAAAGATTTTTAAAAAAAACACAAATCTTTTTTTGCAAACAAAAAAAAACTCTCTAACTTTGCCGTCCGAAAATCAGAGTATTTTCACATACAGAATTTAGTACAAACACATTAATAAATAATTGACAATGAAACGCACAT
>JAGCNK010000136.1 GCA_017645985.1 Bacteroidales bacterium
CAAAAACGTCGCAAGATGAGTTTCAAAGGATATATCCAAGTGGCAAACATCGTTACCATACTTATCTGTGCCATTCTTGCAATCTCTATTCTGTTAGACAAGAATCCCACAAAACTGCTTACAGGTTTGGCGGGAATGTCGGCTGTGCTGTTGCTCGTGTTTAAGGATTCTATTTCGGGATTTGTGGCTTCTATTCAGCTGTCTACCATGAATATGCTCAAAAAAGACGACTGGATTACTATTGCAAGCCGCAATGTAGAAGGACACGTTACCGACATCAACCTCACCACCATTAAAGTAAGAAATTTCGACAATAGTATCGTAACCATTCCTACAGCATCGCTGATGAGCGAATCGTTTATCAACTGGAGCAATATGCAAGAAACCAAGGCTCGACGTATGAAACGCACAATACTCATCGACGCCAGCACCTTCAAAACCGCCGACGAGGATTTTCTTGCCAAAATGCAAAAGTTCTCACTGCTACAAGATTATATCAAAGAACGCAAAGATCAAATCCAAAGTGGCGACCCGAATGTGGAGTTTGACAAAATGGAGATGTCAAACCTTGAACTCTTCAGAAAATATATCGAATTCTATATCCGCGCCAATTTCCAAGTGTTCAAAAAATACAAGCCCACCATAGTAAAAAACAAAAAAGGCAGCCGAGAAGAATACATCATCGAAAACAAAGAAGAGTTTTTGAAAATCAACGGCGAAAGTGCCGAAGAGTATATAGGCACAGATGAAAACGGCAACTACTACATTGCATCTTTCTCCAAGTTTATCAAGAGCCGTGCTCGTAAAATCGAAGTTGACAAAAAAGATCCGAAAATATTTTACCCCGTTACCCACACACTTGAATACGACTATGTAAACAACGAGCTATTGCCTCACAGCGTTAGTCAGCGCATTGTGGAAAAAGACGGAATCTTTGTGGAAAACGGGCACATGATGGTACGTCAAATGCAGCCAACGTCAACTGGCATTCCCCTTGAAATATACGCGTTTACAAAAATAACGGAATGGGGTGCGTTTGAAAAGATTCAAACAGCATTTTTTGAACATTTGTTTACCATCATCCACGACTTTGACCTAAAAATTTACCAACTTTCTCCGCTCGACCGCTCAGAGTTGGCAACTAAATTATAGCAACCTTTAAACCACACAGTTATGTTAGGAGCAATAATAGGCGACATAGTAGGCTCGCGATTTGAGTACGGCGGCAGAAACATGCCGAATTTCAAACTCTTTACGCCCGAATGCGCCTTCACCGACGACACCATCTGCAACATAGCCATTGCCGACGCCATAATCAAAGGAGCCGACTACGGCGAAACCCTGTTGAACTGGTGCGCCAAATACCCATATCCGCTCGGAGGCTACGGCAGCAAGTTTCAAGAGTGGCTCAAAAGCGAAAAGCACAAGGCTTACGACAGCTGGGGCAACGGCTCGGCTATGCGTGTGAGCGCAATCGGCTGGGCGTTCGACTCGGTATCCAAGACCGAAAAAGAGGCTATCAAGTCGGCAAAACCCACTCACAGCCATCCCGAAGGCATCAAAGGCGCGGTATGCGTGGCAACGCTCATTTTCAATCTCCGCACCAAGAAACTACTAAAAGAAGACATTCCCGACTATATCAAAGAGCGTTTTGAATACGACCTGCCCATGCTCAGCGACGTAAAAGGTATGAACGACACCTGCATGACCACAGTGCCGCAGGCCATTCAATGCTTTATGGAAGCCGAGAGCTTTGAGAAGACAATACGCAACGCGGTAGAGATTGGGGGCGACACCGACACCACCGCGTCAATAGCCGGAGCCATAGCCGAGGCGTATTACCCGATACCTCAGGAAATCAAAGAGAACGCTCTGAAGTATCTTGACAACGATATGAAGGCGATAATAGCCGAGTTTTTTGCAAAATTCAGATAGTCAGGCATATCTCGGTAAAAAACAGATATACAGCACCGTTGTCAATGTTAACTAAAAATATCAAAAGGAAATTGAGATATTAAATAATTAAAGAACACTTAGAAAATTGAATATAATACTCATATAGAATAAAAATAAAAGGTATTTGATGTATATTTTGCGTTTCCATATGTTAACAATATTACAATTACAAATGTAACAATAAATATATAAAATACTGATAATTAACAAGATAATTATAGAGAAATAAAAAATAGAAATGTAAATTAAATATAAAAGGCGAAAGTCCGTTTATCTTAACGAAATATTAGTAAAACAAAAAGATAATCGTAATTTTTAACCAAAAGGAGAGAAAATAAGAGAAATTATCTAATTTCGTAAATTAAAATAATAGCGCTACAGGGATAAAATGAAAAGAATACCGGCATATATCACAGCCATATTGACAGCTCTACTGATATGGGGCTGCCACGACGACGTAGAAACCTCCGCCGACCCTGTTTTACGTGCCATTCCAACCGACGCCAGCGTAATAATCACCACCAGCGACATCGTTTCCGCCACCGACAAAATAAAAGAAGGCGGCGCTCCTTGGGAGGATATCAAGCTCATAAGCCAGTTTAGAACAGCCGACGCTATTTTTTCCGACATCAACACCATACTAAAAGAGGAAGACAAGCTGAGATCCGACTTTAGAAACAAGCATTTTGCTATTTCGTTTCACAATATGGGCAACAAAATCAACGCTCTGGTAGTGATACTTGCCGGAAAAAAATCAGCCCAGACCCTGTTTGAGACCATCAGCCGCAAAGCCAAGGAGAAAGACGTCAAGGTGTCGGCAGTCAAATACGACAACGTGCCTATCCTGAATGTAAAACCCGAAAACTACCGACGCACAATATATTACGCCTATTTCAAGGAATTTGTGCTGATGAGCTATACCGACATCTACATTCAGAACGCTATCCGCCAGCTTAAGGAGGGTCCGTCGATAGCCACCAACAAGCCGCTCGACGACATCATCACACTCAAAGGCGACGACGCAGAGGCCAACATCATAATCAATTACCCCAAGTTTTACGAAACCATAGGCACACAGCTCAACGCCAACAAACGTTCGGTGACCAAACGGATAAGCAAGTTCGCCGAATGGTCGGTGCTCGACATATCGGCTCACAACCAGAGCGTTACGATGACCGGATTCAGCAGCTCGAAAGACAAGTCGGGAGCATACATCAACATCTTCAACCGACAGACTCCAGTGTCGAACAGTTTTGAGGATTACATACCGAGCAAGACCATACAGTTCGCATCCATAGGCATTTCGGATATGGACGGATTCAAAATCAGCTTCAAAAAATATCTCGACTTCAGCGACCACCGCAACGACTACGACGTAGAGGACAACGCCAACACAAAAAAATACAAAATCAACTTCGAGGAGGAAATCTACAAGATAATAAGCAAACGCGTAACAGAGTTCACCACCGACTACAGCATAGCCACACGCGCCAACGACAACTACATCATAGCCGAAACCGACGACGAAGACCTGGCTAAAAAGACTCTGCTCAACATTGTGACTCAATACCAGAAAAAGAACAACAAGCAGGAGTCGGATATTGCCACGCCTATAACCACACAGAACGGCAAGAGGTACACGGTGTACTTCTTCCCCATAAAGAACCTGTTTTCTACATACTTTGGCGAGATATTCGGCACAATGGACTACAGCTATCTAGCTATTTACAACTCTAAACTGATATTCGCCCAGAATGTAAACGCCGTAAAAGAGTACATCAACGCAGTAGAAACAGGCAAGACACTCGCCAACAATTCGTACTACTCTGATTTTCGCGAACTTGTAAACGGCAAAAGCAACATATACTATTACAGCGACCTTGCCTACAACCGAACCGCGATATCCGACATTCTCAACCAGTCAAACCGTACAGAATATCAGAACAACTACGGACGTCTCAAAAACTTCCGTTCGGCGGCTCTGCAGGTGAGCAAAATCGACAAACGCTACTACACCAACGCAGTGGTGAAATACAGCGACGTAATTGAGGCAGAGCGACTTATAAAATGGAAGACAGAGCTCGACTCCACCGCCATAATCAAACCACAGATAGTGAGGAACTTTGAAACCGGCGAAAACAACATACTGGTACAAGACGAGTCGCGTAAGGTGTACCTCATCGACAAGAACGGACTCAAAATGTGGAAGAAACAGTTGCCAGAACCCATCGTAGGTCAGGTTTACCAGGTGGACATCTACCGCAACAACAAAATACAATACCTATTTGCCACCGAAAACTTCATACACTGTCTCGACAAAAACGGCAACTATCTCGACAACTATCCTGTAGAAATCAAAGGAGGTATTTCGAGCGAAATTTCAGTTTTTGACTATGAAAATGACGGAAACTACAGAATTTTTGTACCATGCAACAACAAAAAGCTGTATCTTTACACAAAAAACGGAACGCCGCTCGACACGTGGTCTCCGGTAGAGACAAAAGACAAAATTATTACGCCTGTGCAGTACCTCAGATACAAAGACAACGAATACCTGGTGTTTGCCGACAACCTCAAAACCTACATTCTCAACCGTAGGGGCGAGCCTAAGATCGTGCCCACCAAGAATTTTCCCAAAGCACCCAAGTCGAAATACTACATCGACGCGTCGCTTGGCGAAAACAATATGAGGTTCGTGACCACCAACGCTGCGGGCGAAATCGAATTCATCAACAACGACGGCTCGTCGGGAAACAAGAACATCAAGAACTACAGCATCAACCACAACTTTGTGATGGACGACATCAACGGCGACGGTCAGTCTGAATACATATACACCGAAGGCAACTCGATTGAGATATACGACAGCCGTTACCAGAAGATTGGCGACTATTACACCGACGGCGACATCACAGGACGCCCCATAGTGTTCAAGTTTGGCGGATCAAACGTAAAGATAGGCATCACCTGCGAGTACACTGGCAAAGCATACCTGCTCGACAACAAGTGCCGCCCGCAGGAGGGATTCCCCATCAACGGCATCACTGAATTTTCGATAACAAAATTCGGAAACTCTGCCGACTACAGCCTCCTAATAGGCAACAAAGACAAATACTTATACAATTATACCATAAAATAACTACAAAACATGAAAAAGGACTATTTGGTAAAACTCATCGCAGGCGCGCTGCTGATAACAACCGCGCTTAACTCGTGCCGCGACGATTTCGAATTCGAAGAGTTCGACAAATCAGACGACTCGATAGCATTCAACGGCAAGGTGGCCGCGCCCCTGATCAACTCAAAAATCAAGTTCTCTGACTTCAAGCCGGAGACCATCAACAAAAGGCTGCACTTCTCAACCGACAACACCGGTCTGATACACATGATCATCGACCAAGAAGACAAAGTGCAGGCACTTCCCAATATGCTCACCCCAGAGGAAATGGCTGCTCTCGGATTGGTGCCCCAGCCGTGGCAAAAACAATACACCACCGAAAAACAGGACGTATATCGCGACAATGAAAAAGGAACGTTGATGATAAAGAACCCGTCGTTCACACTTAATTCTAAAACAATGAACGGCAGCAAGATAGACTTGCAAATCAACGAGATCCAATTCTACAAGGAAGACGGCACACTGTTGAAAACCGTCACCCCGGTAAATCCCGAATACGCAGAGTCGGTAACGGTAGACAACAGCACCACCAACGGCGAACTGTCTGAGGCTCTGGATATGATGCCCGACTACTACATCATGACATACACCGCCAAGTCTGACGAGCTTAAAAGCAACGAAAAGATGAGGGTGAACATCGTAATCGACATGCCGCTCGAAATCAAGGCAAAAGGATTCTCGATAGCCGACACTATCGAGCTCGATATCGACGACATTCTGGAAAATGTTGACCAGTTGCTATTGAAAAGCAAAGCCGAGAACAGCCTGCCTATCGACATCAAATTCCAGGCATACTTCATCGGCAAAGAGACCCGCATCGACTTGCTCTACGCCGAAGGTCCCTGGGAAATTGGAGCAGCCACTACCGACGACGACGGCAAAGTGCAGAAAACAGTGGTAGTTAATCATGAAACCACATTCGAGAAAAACAGAATCGAGGGTCTATTAAACAACAAGTGCGACAAATTGGTTTATGAAATAGAGCTGGAGACAGTTCAGGACAAATACGTAAAAATCACCGACATACAAAACATATTTATGAGAATGTCGATGTGCGCCGAAGCAGGATACTCAACCAAGGACTAACTATAAAAGAAATTGACAGATGAAAAACACGATTAAAAATATAGCGCTGACAGCGGCAATGGCAATAGCGGGCGCAACAGTTCAAGGTCAGTCGCTTACGGGCTACTTTATGAACAACCTTCCCAACACAAACATCTACAATCCGGCATTCAACCCCAAGTGCAAGGTTTACGTGTCGATTTACGACATCTACGCCGGCGCTGGCAACAGCGGATTTGCCATCAAGAATATGTACAAGCACGTGCCCGAAGATGACAAATACATCGTTGACCTCGACCAGATATACAGCAGCCTTGCAAAAAAGAACTATCTCTTTGCCGAGCAAAACGTGCAGCTGTTTAACTTCGGATTCCGCATAGGCGAAGGATACGCTCACGCCGGTCTGTCGCTCAGAGGATTCCAGAGCGTATCGTACCCCAAAGACCTGCTGAAACTCAAAGACGGAACATATTTCGACGAAGAGAGCAAAATCGACCTCGGAGGTCTCGGCGTAAGAGCCAACCTCTACTATCAGTACTCGTTCGGATACTCTTGGGAGTTTTCTGACAAGATAACCTTCGGCGCAGCCATCAAACGTCTCAAAGGCATAGCCGACGTGCGCACCAAGAAATTCGACCTGGTGATGACCACCGACGACGACATGTACGACGTTAGTCTCAAATCCGACGTTGAGCTCCAGTTCTCCACCGGCGCCGACATTGAGTTCGAATACGACGAAAAAGGTATGATCAAGGATGCCAACGCCACCAATATGGATTTCGACGATATGACAAGCGACGATTGGAAGAAGATGCTCTGGAAAACCAAAAACGGCGGATGGGCAATGGACCTCGGTATGACATACAAATTCGACGACCGTCTGTCGTTTGCCGCATCGCTCATCGACTTCGGCGGTATCAAATGGAAAAAATACGGCAAGACACTTGAACAGCACGGCACATTCGACTTCACCGGTGTGGACATTGCCAAATATTTCGACAACCTTGACTCTATCGGCGACGTGCTTACCGACTCTATCGCAGCGTTTGCATCTCCCACCGACAACAGCAAGGCATACACCGACTGGCTCAACACCAAATTGTACATTTCGGCAGAATACAACGTAAACAAGTGTATCGACCTCGGAATGGTGTTCCGCGGAGTATGGTTCAACAAGGGCTTCCACCCCTCGCTCACCACATCGGTCAACTTCCGTTTGGGAACAGCCACACAAATCAGCCTCTCGCAGTCGTTTATCAACCGCAGGGCAAACGTCTGGGGCTTAGGACTGTCGCAGCAGATGGGTCCCATCCAGCTGTACTTCATCTGGGATCAGTTCTCGCCGATGTTCTGGGCAATGAACGGCAGCGATATGGCAGAAAAATGGTTTAAGAACACCAACATAGGCGCGTTCCAAACCGGATTGTCGATTATCATTGGAAGAAAGAAATACTACGAAAAGGCTCTGTTTGAATAAGCACACCTTTATATAATAGATACAGATGCCGGCACCGCCACGGAAAAAACAAATTCCGGACGGTGCCGGTAGTTTTTTTAAGACATCATCTTCAAGCGGCGGAGCGACTGCTGGAAACGCTTTTCAAAAAAGGTGAATTTGAGGTGCTTGGATATGGCAAGACCCTTTTTGATATAGTCGGAATGAGCGTCGCTGTCGGCAGCGGTAAATGCCGCGGCAATCTCGCAAAAACGCATGTTCCAGTAATTGGTGGCGCATACAGGCGCAGAATTCGGCTTTTCGGCAAAAATGCCTTCGTAATAATCGTAAGCCTTTTTGGTGTAGCCGGTCTTGAGAAGCGAATATGCGTAAAGCAACTGCAGCTGCTGAAAATATTCGCTCACCTGCTTGCGGTGGCTGAACTGCTTGTTGCTGAATATCAGCTCGCTTATATCCTTTACAAGATGCCACTGCTCGGCAAGGAACAACGAGTCGGCAAGTATGATGTCGCCATAGGTGAACGAGAGTTTAAGGTTCACTGTCTGTCCGTAATAATCGCGTGCGAAGTTTGAGATATAGTCGAGCAGAGTGGCGGGAATACGTCCGTCGCACATAGCGTAGTACAGCACCTGAACCGACATAAACTCAATATAGCAAACATTGTCGTCGTGAGGAATGTCGAGCGATTCGATACAAGAGAAATACTCGGCAACCATTTTCGGGTCGCGGTTGAAATATCCCTGCTGCAGCTTGATGGTGTATGCAAAAAGCTTGTCGCCCACCGAAACCGAATTTTTGATATAGTTTTGCAAAGCATCGCCAAAAAACGAGTTGAGCGAGTCGATGTCGCAGAAGTGCATGAAATAGTAATGCCTGCCCGAAGGCGATCCGGCAAACACAGGCAGCACCTCCTTGCGAATTTCGGGATACTTGCGCAGTTCCACTCCCACGGTGTTCACCAGTTTGAGAATAAACGACTGGTCTTCCAGGTCGGCGAAGTTCTTTTCAAGAATATCAAACATTCCAGCCACAATGTCGGTACGTCCGTCTTTGAAGGCATATTTGATGAGCCACGACACAATCTGGTACTTGAGCGAGGGATTGCCGCTGTAAAACTCCGACACCTCGGCAAAGAGGTCGCGGTCGAAAGTGCTCTCGCGCAGCCAGTAGTTAGCCAAAAGGAACTCGAAAAGAATCTGATGGTTAAACTTGACGTACGTGGCGGCAGTAAGGAACTTGTCCTCAACAGTATATTCGTAAAGCACGCCGAGCGATACAAGTTCGTCGAACTCGGCTTTGTAGTCGTTGATAAGGCTTTGGAGACTTGTCTTAACCACGATATCGTTGTCCAATCCGTAGTTGGTGCTAAACAGCAGAAAGTCGATGAGCTTAAGCTTGCGGCTTCCATTCTCGGTGCCAATGATACGGCGGCTTACAAACTCGCGCAAAAGGTCGGTGTCGGAAACAATCGTTTTGTTAACCTGCGCAAGCGATATATAAAGGTGTAAGAAATACGGAATCCGGGTGATATTCAGAATACCGTCCTGCATAATGTTGACCACCGAAGCAGCGTCGCAAACACCGCTGTTGCGCAGAATCTGCTCCACCTCGCCCATCTTCAGCAGAGGCACGTTGGTGGCCACCGACGCAGTGGTAGAAAATTCCACTCCGTACCAAGTGTCTTTGATTTCGGTGCTGTCGCTGAGAGTGTGACAGATATAGTTCCAAAGGTCGGGACGCAGAGCCAAAACCACCTTGAACCACCTTACCTGCTTGTTTGACGCTATCAGCGAAAGAATATTGTTGATAAGTCGGCGGGTGCTGCCGGCATTGCCCGAAAATTCGTTAAGACCGTCAAAAACCAGGACGATACGTCCGCGGATGGCGGCGGGGAACTGCTCAAAATACTCCTTGAAACTCTTGGTGCTGTCGTAGCCCAAAAGTCTGAGTATGAAATGCTCCACATCGAAATCTTCGGTAGTTACGCTGTCGAAAATACCGCAGTCCATAAACCAGACAATGTCGTCGGGATACTTGGCGTTTTCGGCGAGGAAAAAGTCGTTGACCAGACCAGAAATGATAGTGGACTTGCCGTATCCGCCGGGAGCGATAAAAGCAGTGGCGGTTTTGTCAGACGACAGAAAGTCGTTGAGCATACGGTCGGCGAAACCACGGCGCACAGTGTTGCGGAGCTCCATACCCATACGGTTTTTCACCGACATAAAGCTGTTGTAGCTTACTGCACGCGCCTTCTGCCTGATCACGTCCCACTTTTCCTTGTTTTCGGCGGTTTTGGTAACGCTGTGGCGGTTTGACACAAAATCGTCCCAATCCTCAAAACCGATATACTTGCTCAGCGAGTTGAGAGTATACTTTGAAGGATTAAACACGCTTGCCACCAAGTTCCAAAGGCGCTTGATGGTAGTTTCGCTGATTTTGTTGCCAGTAGCATCAAAAACTACGTCAGACAGCGCAGAGCAGTCCTTGGCGTAAAGAATCTTTGCGCCAAATTTCTGTTCCACCGCCTCTTTGAGCAGATCTATGTCGTTTAAATTGTCCACGAGCCAAAAGTAGAATATATCAGCAAATTAACCAAATAAAAATGAACAAAATGAATGAAAAAAAATTTTACCATAAAATTATAAGGTGTGATAATTGTTTTTTTGCATTTTTTATTTTAAGCCAAAATCATTACTTTTGCTCAAATTTTAGGAACAATCATCATTCACTTCACAATGAAAAAATAACTTCTTATCATTTCAGCATTATGCTCTGTGTCAAGCGTTTATGATCAGAACGACACCATTATCGATAAATTTGTTATACATCCTGAAGTGGTGGTTACAGGC
>JAGCNK010000137.1 GCA_017645985.1 Bacteroidales bacterium
GGAACATACACGCTCACAATGTCGAGCGATGATAAAACGATTGCCGTCCATGTACTGATAATCAATACTGTGGCTATAATCTTCCAAATCGGCGATTTGGTAAAATAGTATTCCGCCTTGGAAATGTTTTCGATGGTTTGCGCCGAAATATCGTCGTTGTACATTCTGCCCGAGGCAATGAACTGTTGACGGGCGTCCACTTCGTTTTCAAAAAGCGTGGTATTGCGCTGTGTTTCATTTATTTTGTCGATATTTTTGGAGGAATGGATAAAGCCGTCGGCAAGACGCTCGTAGCCGCCCAGGGTAATGGTGCGGTTAACCTTTTGGAAGATAGACTTTTTGCCAAAAATGTCTAAATCGTAGGAGAAAGGGTGCGACGGGTTGATGAATTTTTCGCCGCCGTCGAAGTCGGAGTTGTCGTTGTCCAAAGCTTTTAGCTCGCTTGCGTTTATGTCGCGGAGGTTTTTGTTGATGCTCTTTTGGTATTGATATTCAGTGTTTTTCTTTACAAAAAAGAGAAACAAAATCAGTCCGGCAATTATCGCCGAGGTCATAAGAGCCATTGAATAATTGGCAAAAACAATAGCGAGGATTGTGCCAGAGATAAAAGATAATCCTCTGAGTATGTTTGTGTTACGCTCCTTTTTGCGGTACGTTTCGTATTTCTCGGTGTATGTGTTTAGCCTTTGGCTGTAAAAATCTTTAAGTTCTGTGTGGTTCATATTTCTTATTTTGCCGCAAAGTTAATATAAGTGAGTTTTTTTTTAGCATATTTAGTTTTAATTGTTTATTTTTGCATACAGGAAACTTTGTAAATTAATTTTTGTGATATGTCGTTGATTTCTAAAATAAAGGCGATGAGTTTGAAGGCAAAGATTTTTACTGTGGTGGGAATTTTGCTCGCAGTGGTTTTGCTTACTAATTGCAAACTAATTGGTTATGGCATTACACAGGGTATCGGACAGCTCCGAATGGTGCGAAACGCCGTGCCTATCGACACTCTTTTAAACGATCCCGAATATCCCGATTCGCTCAAGCAGAAACTTTTGTATATCAAAGAGATACGTCAGTTTGCTATCGACAGCATCCATCTCAAGGATTCTAAAAACTATACGGCTGTGTACGACCTCAAAGGTCAGCCCACGGCATACGTGGTGCAGGCTTGCGAAAAGTACGCTATGAAAAAGTACCTTTGGAAATTTCCCGTGGTGGGCAAGCTGCCTTACAAGGGATTTTTTGACCTCAAAGATGCTGAAAAAGAGGCAAAACGCCTTCAACAGGAGGGCTACGACACTCGCATTGTGAATCCGGGCGGATGGAGCACTATGGGTTGGTTCAAGGATCCTATTCTCTCGAGCATGCTCCGCAGAAACGAGGCTTTTCTTGCCGAACTCATCATTCACGAGCTCACCCACAGCACCGTGTTTGTGAAAGACAACAGCGAGCTAAACGAAAACATCGCCGACTATGTGGGCGAGAATGGTGCAAAGCTTTATCTTTCGAGCAAATATGGCGACTCGTCGGCGGCTCTGCTTCGATACACGCATTTGATCGAGGACAACGAAAAACTGGCTATGCACTATCTTCACGGTGCTAAGAAATTAGATTCGCTCTATAATTCTGCTGATTTTCAGCAGCTTGACACCGCAGCCAAAAACACTCTGAAAAGGGCAGCTATCAAGTCGGTGTTTGAATCTGTCGACACTCTGCATCTTGCCGTTCTCGACGCGTTGAAAATCAAGGCAAATTCTAACAGCAATGTCAACAATACTTTTTTCACAGGTTATATGACCTATTACAACAAGAAGGACATCCTTCGCGACGAGTGCCGGCAGCAGTTCTCGGGCAATTTCTTGCGGCATCTCGATTATCTTAAAGAGTTGTACGGGGTGGATTAATAACCAAAAGTTAACATTGTTTAGCTATCGTTAGTATGTATTTTGCGTATATTTGTATTGATTTGGTCAAATTAATAATTCAAAAAGTATGACAGCGAAAGGTAAAATGAATTTGTTGCTGATAGTGTTCGGCTTGGTTGCTATTTTGGTAGTAACGTTCACTCTTGGTTTGATAATGAAAAAGATGCTTGGAAGCAGCATCGAACAGAATGTTAGATCCGACCTTGAAGGATTTACCAACACTCAGAATGCATACAACTATGCTTTTTCGCTGAGCAACGACCACATGCTTAACTTTATGTCGGTTTATTTCGAATCGTTGGGCGGAATCAAAATCTCTGACGAAACAATGCGTTTGGGACGTTTTGATACCAAGATTTGGAAATACGGCAACAATATTATTAACGGCAACAACGAACTTGTGGCTAAATTGGTGTCGGCAGCTGTGGGCAATCATTTTGTTATCTATCAAAAAACATCTCAGGGATATGTGGCTTTGGCTTCATCGATTAAGGAAAATGGAAAATATCTTTCGGGTTTTTTGCTCGATGACCAAAACGTGCTTGCCGTTATCAATGCTGGGCAGGTTTTTTACGACCGCACTATTATAGAAAAAGTACCGTACATAGGCACTTACAAGCCTTTTTTGATTAACGGCAAAATGGAGGGTATATGCTTTACTGGTCAAGACGAAAGCACTATTAGTCAAGAAGAACACGCTTTTAACTGCGCCTCTATTCTTACCAACGGATTTACATTGTGGACCAAAGATCCTAATTTTATTTACGTAGTGCCCGACGACAAGCGCAAGGATTGGACCAAAATGCCCGACGATGTGTATGCCGAGATGTCACGAAACAACGATGGCAAGGTGCACAAGGCTAATTTTACTTATCTTGGCACCGACTGGGAGATGATGTATCTTTACAATGCTCCGATTTATTCGTATTTGCAGTTTGTGTATCCTGTTTCCGACAAGTTTACTGGAGCACCCTCGGCTATTATTCCTATGATAGTGGCAGTGGTTGTTATTATTGTGCTTTTGATTATTGCCACCAACCGACTTTTAACCAAGATTATCAATGATGTAGGCGGCGAACCAAAATATGTAAAAGTTACCGTAGACCGTATCGCAGGCGGCGATATGACCGACGCGCACTCTCGCGACATTCAAAGCTCTCACGGTATTCTTAAATCGGTTTACCAGATGGCGGCAAACCTCAAAGGTATTCTCCGCAATATCTACGAGGGAGCCAACAATCTTCAAACCTCAAGTGCCGAAATCAACCGCACCACGCAGACCCTTTCGCAAAACGCCAACCAGCAGGCTGCCAACGCCGACAGCATTGTGCAGTCTATGACCAATATCTCTGACGAAATCAGCCGCAACGCCGAGCTTTCTATGAAGGCAGGAAAAATCACCCGCAAGGTGATGAACGATATCAACGCTATCAAGAAGGCTCAGGATCAGAGCTTTAACGCTGTTAAGGATATTTCCGAAAAAATCGACATTATCAACGACATTGCTTTCCAGACCAATATCCTGGCTCTCAACGCAGCTGTGGAGGCAGCCCGCGCCGGCGATCACGGCAAAGGTTTCGCTGTTGTGGCTTCCGAAATCCGCAAGCTGGCCGAAAAGAGCAAGAACTCTGCCAACGACATTATCAACGGTGCGCAGACGAGCGTGAAGGCAACGGCAAAATCTACCGAACTCATCAACAATATTCTGCCCGACATCAACGAGTGCGCATCGCTTATCGAAAATGTGGAAATCTCTGCCGGTGGTCAGAAGTCTGCTATAAGTTCGATAGATTTTTCGGTGAAGGAACTCAACCAGTCTATCCAGGGCAACGCCGCAGCCAGCGAGGAACTTGCCGTCAGCGCTGAGGAACTCAACGGTCAGGCCGAATTGTTCCGTCAGAACGCCAACGTGTTCAAGTTTTAATCGTTGCAGTGGCAGCAGTGCTCATGCTCTTCTTCATGCTCCTGTTCGTGGCAGTGGCAATGAGCTTTGCCTCTCAGTCTGTTGATTACAAGTGCGTTGATCAATAATGCTATCAGTATTGCTGTAGATGTCCAGGCTATCCACGAACTGCCCTCTTCGCAGTGCGTGGTGCTTACGAGGTTGGCGGTAAAATCCATTATGCCGTTGAACTGCATAAAATCTATTGCCGCGCCAAATATTATCGAGCCTATGATGATGGACGCCAGATAGATGACGAGGGTCTTTGTGCCCATAACCTTTTTTACCACAAGCATCGACGCCATATTGCAGGCAGGTCCCGCCATCAGGAGAACAAGTCCCGCGCCTGGGGTAAGTCCTTTCATTATAAGCGCTACCGCAATGGGAATACTTCCTGTGGCGCATACGTACATAGGCACGGCTATTGCCAAAACCAACAGCATAGAGAGAAAAGTGTTTTCGTTGAAAACCTTGAACGCCTCGGCAGGCACAAACACTGTTATCAGTCCCGCCACTATCAGTCCCACTATCAGCCACTTGCCAATGTCTTCCATCATCTCCACATAGCCGTATTGAAGGGCGGATTTGATTTTTTGGAAGAAGGTGGCGTGGTGTTCTTCGTGTTCGTGGCAATGACACTCATGATGTTCTTCTTCATGTTCGTGATGGCAATGACATTCATGATGTTCTTCATGTTCGGAATGAGGCTTGTCGTCATTGTTTTTGTCGAAAGTATTTACGAGCGACCCGCCAAACAGTGCTGTAATCAACGCTGCAATGGGTCTTATAATTGCAAAAGGCAATCCCATAAGGCTTGATGTGGCAATAATGGAATCCACGCCGGTTTGTGGAGTTGCAATCAAAAACGATGTGGCAGCACCTTTTGATGCGCCCTCTTTTCTAAGCGACATTGCCGTGGGAATAACACCGCACGAGCAAAGCGGTAGTGGAATACCAAACAGAGTAGCGTTCAAAACTGAGCGGAAATTTGGTTTGGCAAGGTATTTTGAATAATACTGTTGCGGAATAAAAGCGTGCATAAGTCCCGCCAAAAGAAAGCCCAAAAGCAAATAGGGCGACATTTCGTTGATAATGTGGATAATCTCTTGCATAATGTTTATGTTTTATGGTTTATTATGCCGCAAATTTATAGCGCAAGTTTTGCAACTGAAATGCAAAATCGTATTATCCCCACAATTAGGTATATACAAAAAAAAATCC
>JAGCNK010000138.1 GCA_017645985.1 Bacteroidales bacterium
AATACAATGCGCCTCGTCGATAGCCAGCATACTCATTTTCAGGGTTTTGAGCCGTTCTAGAAAAAGATCTGTACCAAGGCGTTCGGGCGAAAGGTAGAGAAACTTGGTGCCGCCAAAGGTACAAGAGTCAAACGCTGCCTGAATTTCAAGGAATGTAAGTCCCGAATATACAGCCACGGCGTTGATGTTGCGGCGGCGGGGGTTTTCCACCTGGTCTTTCATCAGTGCAATGAGCGGAGTTACCACAATGCACACTCCCTCCTTGCTGAGCGCGGGCACTTGAAAAATGATGCTCTTGCCGCCTCCAGTGGGCAACAGACCGAGCGTGTCGCGTCCCTCGTCGGCAACCGAACGGATGATTTCTTCCTGCAACGGACGAAAAGAATCATAGCCCCAATACTGCTTCAATATGTCGGTATAGATACTCACAACCACAAAGGTAAAAATTTTTCTCTTATTTAACGTTAAAAAAAATGGCTAGGCATAAATATTTTTCTAATTTTGGCGCAAATTACGGATAGTGATTTTTAAGCGGTTTTTAACAACCTGTATATTATGACCAACAGTAATAATATGAAAAACATATTTTTGACAATAATAATTGCAAGCAGTATAACCAACAGCATCAATGCACAAACCCAGACGCCGATAATTACAATCGACGACAAGCTTGAAGTATACGCCGACGAATTCTGGCGCGAGTACCGTCAACACAGCAACGCTGAACCCGACGACATCAACCCGCTCATAGCGCGTTACGCCGACTACCGTCTGCAAATATACGACGCACAACAGCGGCACTTAGACACGGCTCAATCTATTGCCGACGCCCGCGATTATTTTCAAAACTACCTGGTAACAAAGCATATAGCCGACGGCAAAAAATCGCAAAAGATAATCAGCCAGCTTACTCGCGACTGCGGAACCCAATACCGTGTGTCGCACATTCAAGTAAACATCGACGGCAACCTGCCTTCCGACACCGCCGCAGCTTACTTCAAGGCTGCAAAAATACGCACAAGGCTATCCTCTGGCGCAGATTTCGCACTCGTGGCTCGTCAGCTGTCCGACGACCCTTCTGCCAACTACAACGGCGGCGACCTCGGATATATCTCGGTGCTTGAGATGCCCGGTCACGCTTTTGCGCAATACGTCAAGGCCAACTACGGCAGATCGGAGATTTCGCAGCCTGTACGTGGCAAAAAGGCTTATCATATTATAAAGGTGTCTGACAAGAGGGCGGCAGTGGATTCGATAACGGTATCGTGCATTGAAATTCGCAAAACCAAAAAATGGCGTGCGGACGATTCGCTGCGCAACCTTGCCAACCAGATTTGCGAAAAGCTCAAAAACGGCGAGAACTTTGCCTCGTTGCAAAAAAAATACTCGTATCAGCAAGGCAGCCAGAAGCTTACTCTCTTTGAGGCTATCGACCGTTATGGTTCGCAAATCAACGACCTCAAATCAGAAGGCAGCGTATTTGCCAAGCCTGCCGACACTTACGAATCTTTCCTTATAGTAAGGCTCAACAAGCTGCACCCACGCAGCGCCGACCGCAATATGGAACCCACCGTTAGGGCGCGCTTTGTGGTTAGCGATAAGTTCAGAGAGATTTCAGGCGAATTTTTAGACAGCATCAAAACCGTGGCAGGATACCAGCCTACCAACGAATACGGCGCACTAGTCAACGCTATCGACGAAACTATTTTCGACGGTCAATGGATTCCCCAGGACGGTCTCACCCTTATCGACGACCAGCTGTTCACATTCCAGGGACGCAAATACACTCTCGGCGACTTTGCCAAATACGTGTACGAAAACCAGAAGCCCTGCACTGTTACATCCAACGCCGTGTATCTCGACAACAAGCTCAAAGAGATGACCGACCAACTGGCGTTTGAGGCTGCCAAGAAAATGCTGCTCAACCGCTATCCGCATTACAAGGTGCTGCTCAACGAATACACTTATCCGCAGCTCTACACCCTTGCCGACAAATACAACACAGGCGAGCAGCTTGCCGACAACTACGCCGACGTGGAGGAATATTACAAAAAACACTCGTCGAACTATCTCAGCGGATACCTGCTCTATCTTAGAATTATGGAACCCGCACAGGGTGCGTCGCCCAAGAAGGTGATGAAAGCTGCTGCCGAGCTTGCCAACTTTCCCGCCAAAAGTCCCGACTTGTCGCTGATACGTCCCGTAGCTGCCGACACTTTCCAGCTGGGTCAGAACCCGATAGCCGACATCGTGATAAGAGGTTTCAACTCAGGCGAATACTCCTACCCTGCCGACAAGGTGATCAACCTCGCCGACCAGAACAGGATAGTGATAACCAAGGTGCTTGAAGAACCCCATCCGATAGAGCTCAGCCAGATTTATCCTTTGGTTTCGGCAGAATACCGCAACACACTCAAAACCAAGTATGTGAGCGAATTGCGCAAAAAATACAATCTCAAAATCGCCAACAACGCCGAATCTATCCTTAAAGAATCTTATTAAACACAGAGAATAAAATGAAACACTTCGACAGAATAATAATTCTAACCCTATTGACAAGTCTGTTGGCTGTATCGTGCCACAACGAAATTCCCACCGGCTCGCGTGTGCCCGTGGTCAAGGTTTACGACAAATATCTCTATCAAGACGACATCGCCGCCCTCGTTCCCGAAGGCACAACGCCCCAGGACAGCGCGTTGAAGGTGCGCAGCTATGTGGAGGTATGGGTGCGCAAGCAGCTGATGATCAAGAAAGCAGAACTCTACCTCACCGACGAGCAGAAAGATGTGGAACGTCAGCTCGAAGACTACCGCGCAAGCCTGCTCATCTACAAGTATCAGGACAAATATCTGTCGGAAAACTTCGACACCACTGTCACCCCCAAGGAGGTGGAGGCATACTATCAGCAGCATCACGACGACTTCAAGCTGCAGAAAAACGCAGTAAAGGCATTCTTTGTGAAAATTCCTATCGAATCGTCTGAGATTCAGCGTCTGCGCTACCTGCTCGACTTCCGTTCAGAAAAAGACTCAATAGCACTGATGGATTTCTGCCGCGACAACTCGCTCACCTACGACAATTTCGGATGCGACTGGATTTCGTTTGCCGACGCTTCTGCCAATCTGCCCGAAACCGTTGACAACAGCGACGACCGCATCAAAAGCCGCAGAACTATCACACAGGCCGACCAGCAGTTTATGTACCTGCTCAAAATCAGAGACTTTCTGCCGGCTGGTTCGCTCGAACCTTTTGAGATGGCTCAACCGCGCGTGCAGAACGTGGTGCTAAACTCAAAAATGGCCCGCCGTCTCAACCAGCTTGAAGAAGAGCTGTACGAAAACGCCATTGGCAACGGCACGATAGAATATTACGATGATAAAAAAATTAATAAACAATAAAGAGATGACAAAAAAGATTTTTGTACTATCGGCATTAATATTAACAATGGCGGCAGGCTCCGCAGCAGCCCAGGACTCTACGGCGGCAGCAGCCAAAGACACAACGGTATCAGTGGTCAAAGACACCACAGCTTCAGCGACCAAAGACACCGCCAAAACCATTGCGCTACAGATTCCGCCCGCACCTCCCACATCTACCGAAACCATCGTTGTTGACAGAGTGGTGGCAGTGGTGGGCAACAAGATAATTCTCGAATCCGAAGTTCAATCGCAACTGATGCAGGCTCAGGCTCGCAACAGCAAGATCGACAAGGCTCAGATTTTTGAAGACCTTCTGTACCAGAAACTACTTGTGGCTCAGGCCGAAATCGACAGTGTGGACATCAAAATCACCGACAAGATGGTGGAAGACAAGGTGACGGAAAAACTCAACCGCTTTATCGACGAGATGGGCGGCGTGGAAAAAATGGAAGAGTACTTCAACAAGCCTCTCGCCGAAATCAAGGAGGACCTCCGCGACGTTACCCGCGACCAGCTGATTGCCAGCACCGAGCAGGAAGAAATCACCAAAGACGTGAAAGTGACTCCCGCCGAGGTGAACAAATACTACAAGTCGCTGTCGAAAGACTCGCTTCCGCTTATCGACCTGCAGTTTGAGATCAACGAGATCCTTATCCATCCCTCAGTATCAAAACAAGACCGCGACGCCGTGAAAAAACGCCTTATGGACATCCGTCAAGAGGTGCTGTCGGGCGGTTCGCTGTTTGAAACCAAGGCGGTGCTCTACAGCGAAGACCCAGGATCGGCTGTCGACGGCGGCGAACTCGGTATGATGTCGCGCGGCGAGCTTGTGCCCGAATTTGCGGCCGCTGCTTTCTCGCTCAAAAAGGACTCGATTTCCGAGGTGGTGGAATCAGAATTCGGTTTCCACATCATTCAGCTTATCGACCGCAAAGGCGAACGTATCAACGTGCGCCACATTCTTATGAAACCCAAATTCACCGCCGAGGCCAAGGTAAAAGCCAAGGCAAAAGCCGACAGCATCTACTCCATTATTATGGACAAGAAAATGACTTTTGAAGATGCTGCCAAGCTCTTCTCCACCAACGACAAGACCGGCAAGAACGGCGGCGTGAAGATTAACCCATACTCTGGCGACACAAAATTCACCGTGGACGCATTGCAGCAGGTGATGCCCGCCGACTTTTACTACATCCAGAATATGAAGGCTGGCGACATCTCCAGAACCCTCGACTCTTACGACGACCGTGGCAATTTCGCATACAAGATCGTATTCCTGAAAAGCCGCACCGAGCCGCACATCGCCACCATCGAAACCGACTACCAGACCATCCAGGATATGGCTCTCGACCACAAATACTCACAGGCTTACGACAAATGGGTGAAGGAGAAAGCCCAGTCGGTTTACGTTAAAATTGCCGACGAATACAAAAACTTCAATTTCAAGTTCAAGGGCTGGATTCACAACGAATACGAACGTTAAAACCTTATTAAACTATGATACAATACAACAGCGACGTAGAGGCAGCAGAGGCGTTGAAACAGAAACACGACCGCCTTATCGAAGAGATAGGCAAAGTGGTGTTCGGACAGAAAGAGATTATCGAACAGGTGCTTACTGTTATGTTCAGCGGCGGACACTGCCTGCTAGTGGGCGTGCCGGGACTGGCCAAGACCCTCTTGGTAAACACTATTGCCAAGGCTCTCGACCTCAAATACAAGCGCATACAGTTCACTCCCGACCTTATGCCGTCTGACATCACCGGCAGCGAGATTCTCGACGAACAGAAGAATTTCCGCTTTATCAAAGGTCCTGTGTTCGCCAACATCATCCTCGCCGACGAGATCAACCGTACTCCGCCAAAGACCCAGTCGGCTCTCTTGGAGGCTATGCAGGAGCACACCGTCACTGTTGCAGGCAACAACTACGCCCTCGACGAGCCTTTCTTTGTGCTTGCCACACAAAACCCCGTGGAGCAGGAAGGTACCTATCCCCTACCCGAGGCGCAGTTAGACCGCTTTATGTTTAATGTGATTTTAGACTATCCCTCTGTCGACGAGGAGATTACAATTGTAAAAAACACCACCCGCGACACCACTGTACAGACCGAAAAGGTGGTTTCGTCGGAAGAAATCATATATTTCCGCAATCTTATCAAAAAGGTGGCAGTATCCGACAACGTGGTGAAATACGCCGTGACACTCGCTGCCAAAACACGTCCCCACACCACCACAGCGCACGCCGCAGCCGACAAGTACCTCAACTGGGGCGCAGGTCCGCGCGCGTCGCAATATCTGGTGGCCGGAGCTAAGACATACGCGATGCTCCACGGCAAGTATTCGCCCGACATCGACGATGTGAAGGCTGTGGCTCTGCCCGTACTGCGCCACCGAATTATCAGAAACTATCAGGCTGAGGCTGAGGGACTCTCCGAAGACGACCTGATCAAGATGATGCTCTAAATTCAGGGCTTGAATTCAAGCGCGTCTAATATATTTCTGATTTGCTTTATGGTAAGCTGTCCGGGAGCGGTAGGAGCTCCGTCGTCGGCAGCGGCGTAGGTAAACGGCGCACCCATCATCACCGAGGCTGCACGTGTTATCTTGCCGGTTTCGCCCATACAGAATGCCACAATGTCGTTGTACTCGCCGTAAAGACCGAGAATACGGGCATTGTCTGACACCGAGTTAGACTTGCACGCCATCTTCACTATATCAGCGCCCAATTCCTTGCAGTATTTGATAATACCTTTGAGAATACCGGCGTCGGGAGTGGTCTCGTAGTTGTGATACGATATTATCAGCTTGCATTTCTTGCTCAGCAGACAAGCGCGGCGCAGCTTGAGCGAAAACTCTGCCGCACGCTCTATCTCCAAGTCGATGTATTCTGCACCGTTGAGCGCGGCGGTTTCGAGCATAGATATGTCGTAATCCTGCTCATACACACCGGGACGGCACGTTACTATATATTTGTACTCCTCGGCAGAGAGCATCTGTATCATTTCGTCGGCGGTGGGTTTCACCAAGTCGACGCGCAGCTCGGCACATTTGTTGCCGCCGAGCTGCCGCATCGCATTGTCCACGCCTTCGGCCGATAGGCATACGTAGAGCATTATTTCTTGGGGTTAATGATTTTATCCTGTATGTTGATAGATTCTTGGTGGATGGCCTGGAATATCTTGGTGATGAGTTCGCGGCTCAGGCTGTTTTCGCCTGCCATCATCATATACTTGTTGAGCAACGAATCCCAGCGTGCGGGCTGAAGCACTGCCATCTTGTTCTCCTTTTTGTAACGTCCGATGCCTTCCGAAATGCTCATACGCTTTTTCAAGAGGTCGATAAGCAGGTCGTCGATAACGTCGATTTTGGCGCGGAGCTCGTCGAGGAGCTTGGGCGAAATACCTTCGGGCAGGATGTCGCGGATAACCAGGTTGCCGAGCATCTCTTTCAATGCGGCGGGAGTAAGCTGCTGCTTAGCGTCGCTCCAAGCCTTGTCGGGATTGATGTGCGACTCAATCATAAGACCGTCGACATTCAAGTCGAGAGCCTTCTGCGCAATCTCAAACAGGTATTCGCGTTTGCCGGCTATGTGGCTCGGGTCGCAGATAAGGTGAAGGTCGGGACGGCGGCGTTTCATCTCGATAGGAATCTGCCACAGCGGAGCGTTGCGGTAGAGAATCTTCTCGTAGCTTGAGAATCCACGGTGGATAAGTCCTATCTGCTTGATGCCGGCATCCTGAAGACGCTCAACAGCGCCAAGCCAGAGGTCAACGTCGGGGTTGACAGGGTTCTTTACCAATACGGGAATCTCCACGCCCTTGAGACAGTCGGCAATCTCCTGCATAGCAAACGGGTTGGCAGATGTGCGTGCGCCAATCCAGATGATGTCGATACCGGCGTTTACGGCTTCCTCCACGTGGTGTGTGTTGGCCACTTCGGTAGATGTTATCATACCTGTCTCCTCTTTCACACGCTGCATCCAGGGAAGTCCCACTGTGCCGATACCCTCGAAGTTGCCCGGACGAGTGCGGGGTTTCCAGATACCTGCGCGGAACACTTTGATGCCGTTGGCTGCAAGCTGACGGGCTGTTTCAATGGTCTGTTCCTCAGTTTCGGCACTGCACGGGCCGGCTATAATCAATGGTCTTTTTTCAAAAAGGCTGTTAAGATCTATCATAATCTGAATGTTTTATATTTATTTGTTTAATACTTTCTTTACTCTGTTGGCGTGGTTGATATAGTCTGCCATACCTTCAATATCATTATTTTGGAGCAATTGCTTAAAATCTTGAAGTTTTTCGATGTAAGTATCCAACACCGACATCACATTATCTTTGTTGTCGGTAAAAATGGGCACCCACATTTCGGCATTACTCATTGCTAGACGAACGGTGCTCTTGAAACCGCCCGAAGCAAGGTTGAAAATGTTTTTCTCGTTTTTCTCTTTTTCCAACACCGTATTTGCCAAAGCAAACGATGCAACGTGCGGAATATGAGACACATAAGCCACGTGTATATCGTGATTAAACGAATTGAAAAACATCGGATTCATATTCAGCACCTCAAACATCTGTTTAACAGTTACCACAGCCTTCTCGTCGCTGTCTTCGGCGTCGCAGATGATAAACGCCTTGCCGTCAAACATACCTGAGATTGCCGACCAAGGACCAGAGTTTTCGGTTCCTGCCATCGGGTGACAAGCCACATAGCGTTTGCGTTTCTGATGGTATTTAACACGCTCACAAATAACGCCCTTGCAGCTGGCAACGTCCAACACAATTTGATTATCTGAAATCTTATCCAAAATCTGCGGAAGTATTTTAATTACTGCGCTCACAGGCACTGCCACCACAATAATATCACCTTGAGATATGGCATCTTCAAAAGATACTTCCTCGTCGATTAATCCCACCTGTTTGGCAAATGCTGAGTGAACAGGATTTTTGTCGTAGCCAATAATATGGTCGGCAAATTTTCTTTTTCTCAAATCGAGGGCAAGCGATCCGCCC
>JAGCNK010000139.1 GCA_017645985.1 Bacteroidales bacterium
CGGAATTCTTGTACTTAGCAACGTTGACGAACCCGAACATTACTCAACCTATTTCGTTAAAATCGATAAAGTTAAGTTCAAAGGCAAAGTAATACCTGGCGACGTGCTCGTATTCAAACTCGAACTCACCGAACCTATACGCCGAGGCATTGTTTCGATGCGCGGACAGGCGTTTGTAAACGGCTCGGTAGTAAGCGAGGGCGAACTTACCGCAATGATAACAAAAAACCGTTAACATACTGATTAATATGATACATAAATTTAGCGAAGTACACCCCGGCGCAAAAATCGGAAAAGACGTTACCATAGGTCCGTTTTGCGTTGTGGACGATGACGTAGAAATCGGCGACGGTTGTACGCTTATTTCTAACGTTCATATTATGTCGGGTTCACGAATCGGAAAAAACAACAGGTTTTTCCCTGGCGCGTGCATTGGTGCTATTCCCCAAGACCTTAAATTCGTGGGCGAATACACCACTCTCGAACTTGGCGACAACAACACTATTCGCGAGTGCGTTACTCTCAACCGCGGCACAGCATCAAAGGGCAAGACCGTGATTGGTAGCAACAACCTTATTATGGCTTACTGCCACGTGGGACACGACTGCGTGCTCGGCAACCATATCGTTATCAGCAACGCAACTCAGATTGCAGGCGAGGTAACAGTTGACGATTGGGCTGTAATTGGCGGCGGAACAGCCGTTTTGCAGTTCTCAAACATCGGTATGCACTCTATGACCAGCGGCATGTCGGGCGTTCAGAAAGACGTTCCGCCGTTTTGCAAGTGCGGCCGCACACCGTTGCAATATGCCGGTATCAACATTGTGGGACTTACCCGCCGTGGATTCGCACAGGAGACCATCAACCTTATCCACGACTGCTACCGCATCATTTTCCAGTCGGGCTTGAACGTAACCCACGCCCTCGAAAAACTCGAAAAAGAGATTCCTTCCTGCCCCGAACGCGACGAGATAATCAACTTTATCAAGCGCTCGAAACACGGAATTATCAAGGGAATGAATTAATGCATAATGCATAATTGATTTAGGGACGTGGCGTGCCGCGTCCCTAATTTTTTTTATTTATTCTTTATAAACACATCCATCTGTGGGAAGGGGATGTTGACACCGGCTTTGTCTAAGGATTTTTTGCCTTGCTCTATGTTGTAGAAATACACATCCCAATAGTCGGGGGGATTGCAGTAGGTGCTTTGGCGGATGTTTACACTGCTATCGCCGAGCGAATAAACCACACATACCGCCGGAGGGTCTGGCAATGCACCCGGAGCGTTTTTGGCAACGTCTAAAAGGGTTTGTTTGGCAAGGTCGATGTCGGCGTTGTAATCTATGCTAAAAACAATGTCCACACGGTTGATGCCGTTGACAGTATGGTTTACGATATTACCATTGCTTAGTGCGGCGTTAGGGATGATAATAATGCGTCCCTGAGCAGTTTTAAGTTTTGTAGTAAATATTTGAATGTCGTCTACCGTGCCAGTATATCCTTGAGCCTCAATCAAATCACCAACTTTGTAAGGTTTAAACAAGAGTATTAGCACACCGCCTGCGAAGTTTGACAGCGAACCTTGCAACGCCATACCAATTGCCAATCCTGCCGCGCCGAGCATTGCTACAAACGACGTGGTTTCCACGCCCACCATCTGCAATACAGATATTATCAGCAAAATTTTTAAGGCTACATTTATTATTGAGTGAAGAAACGAACGCAACGACACGTCCACATTGCGTTTTTCCATCAATTTGGCAATCAGTTTGGTGAGTTTTTTTATTATCCAGAAACCGCCAAAAAGAAATACAATAGCCAAAAGCAACTTGGGTCCGTAAGAAACCACGAGTTTGATGCCTTCGTCTAATATTTTTTCTGCTGAAATCATTATTCCTGAGTTTTAGCCTGTTGCCAGAGTTCCTCCATTTCGGCGAGGGTCATGTCTTTGAGGTTGCGGCCCTGCTCCTTGGCTTTCTGTTCTATGTAGTTGAACCGCGAAATAAATTTGCGGTTGGTGAGTTCCAATGCGTTTTCGGGATTGATGTCGTAGAGGCGTCCCGCGTTGATAACAGCGAAAAGCACGTCGCCGAACTCTTTTTCAGAGTTGGCCTTGTCGCCTTTGTTGAGTTCGGTCTTCAGCTCGCTTAGTTCCTCCTCCACCTTGGGCCACACGTCTTTTTTGTCGTCCCAGTCGAAACCGGCGTTGCGAGCCTTGTCTTGTATTCTGTACGCTTTGATGAGGGCTGGCAGAGCGTCGGGTATTCCGCTGAGAACGGTCTTGTTGCCGCCTTTCTCTTTGAGCTTTACCTGTTCCCACATTTTGGAAACCTCCTCGGGAGTCTCCGCCTTCACGTCGCCGAAAATATGCGGGTGGCGGAATACGAGCTTGTCGTTCAAAGCGTCGCACACGTCGGCGAGCGAGAACCATCCGCGCTCCTCGGCAATCCGTGCATATAATATAATGTGTAGCAGCACGTCGCCGAGCTCTTTTTTAAAGTCAGCCTGATTGCCTGTGAGTATCGATTGTGCAAGTTCGTAAGTCTCCTCGATAGTGAGTGTGCGCAGCGACTCGGGAGTCTGTTCGGCATCCCAAGGACATTCGCGGCGTATTTTATAGATGTTGTTGAGCACCTGCTCAAACGACTGTTCAAGTTTAGAATCTTTCATAGAGCATTACATTTGAAGGGCCACCACGCAGATGTCGTCGCGTTGCGGCTCGTTTTGCTGCCATTGTGCCAGGGCGTTTTCGATAAACTCTTTCTGTTCCGAAAGAGACTTTTGTGCGCTTTGGTTGATTATCGAGGTGAAACGCTGGCTGCCAATGCATTTGCGTTCGGGGTTGTTCTGGTCGATAAAACCGTCGGAGCTGAGGAAAATTCTGTCGCCTTTGGCAAGGTTGAGCACACGGTCTTCGAAAGTCTTCTGGCTTTCGTCGGTGCCGCCGATTGATTTTTTTGTTCCCTTTACCAGCTGAGTGGTGTTCGACGATTTCTGGTAGTATGCGAAATAAGATTTTGCTCCGGCGAGAGTAAGCTCTGCGTCGTTGTCGTGGCGTACAATCTTGGCGATAGTGATGTCGAGACCGTCGGTGTTGTCGGTCTGACGCTGCTTGAGCATCTCCACCACCTTGTCTTGCATGTCGGTGAGAATCTGTGCCGGCGACGGGTCGGTCTTGGCTGCGGCAATCTCGTCGAGAATGCGTATCATAAGCACGCTCATCATAGCTCCCGGCACGCCGTGACCTGTGCAGTCGCCTACGGCTATGATGCTTGTGTTGTTGTCGGCGTTGTGGTTAAACCAGTAGAAGTCGCCCGAAACGATGTCCTTGGGTTTGTATATCACAAACGACGGATAATACTTGCAGATAGTCTGCGGCAGAGGCAGAAGCAGCTGCTGGATGATGTGCGCCGAGCGTATGCTGCCGGTTATGCGGCTGTTGTTTTCTATCAGCTTGAGCTCGGAGGTCTTGATGTCGGTGATATCGTTTTCGATGATAACGTACTGGTTGATATGGTCGCTTTCCAACACAGGCGATATGGTGCTGAGAATCCATTTCGGCTCTTTTGCGCCGGTGAACTTAAACTGGCAAATCTGTGTCTTTTTAAGTTCGCGGCAGTTTTCGAGAGCTGTCTTGCGCGATGTGTCGGTAGAGTAGAAAAGGTTTTCGCCGTTTTCGAGAATATACTCGCGGAGGTTCTTGTTGTAGAGTTTTTCAAAACCCTTGTTCACCCAGGTGATTTTGCCGGTGTGGTCGGCAGTGAGAAAAGCGTTTGAAGTCTGCTCGGCTATCAGCGACAGCGAAGCGAGACCCGCCTGAGCGGCAGCCAGTTCGTTTTGACGGCTTTCGATACCTTGGTTGTGGATGCTGAGCTTGGTGTTGGCCTTGGAGAGCGACACCCATTTGCAAGCAGCCAAAGTAGAAAACGACAGTGCCAGCACTCCGCCCATAGCCAGAATGATGATGGTGGTGTTCTGCTGCTCGTTTTCGTCCTGAAGTTCGTTGATAGTGTCGTATCCCGAGATAAAGATCTGACGGTCGATATATTTCGACTGCATATACTGCGGCAGTAGGCAGCAGTTTTTGTCGAGCGAGCTGCAATGGATGGTGTCTTGAAGGGCTGTGTAGTAGTTGAGACATTCCAACGCCTTCACAGTGTTGTAGCAATGCTCGTAGTATTCGGCCAACGACCTGTAGGTTTCGCACTTGAGCAGTTTGTTGGTTTCCGAGTCGGGAGCTTCCATCACAATGGCGAGCGACTGGTAAGCGAGGTCGTATTTCTTCTGTTTGAGATAGAGCTTTCCTTTGAGAAATTCCAGATAGGTGCAACGGTCGGCCTGATGGTTGAACGATACTGCAAGGTTGGCGTATTTAATCGCGTCGGAATACATTCCACGGTCGTAGAAGCATACGGCAGCCACGAGGCTTGTGTAGTATCCAGTCTCCTCGTCAGACCTCCGTTCGCATTCCAGCGACAGCTGTCCAAATATTTCTTGCAGGTATTGCGGGGTTGCAGTAGCCAGCTTGTCGGTTAATTCACGTATATAGTCGGCTGAGAAACTCTCCGAGGAGGACATCTCTTTTAACTGTACGTAATAGTGCTCTGCTTCGTCAATCTGATGTGCGTGAAGCCCGAGTGTGGCAAATAGTAATGCTGTTACAAATAATAATCTTTTTACCATCAATGCTCTTTTTTCTTTTCTCCCCTAAGTGTCACAACAATCGGCTGCAAAGTTGGATATTTTTTTTGAAACTGCCAAAAAATGCCGCCTTCTTTTTTAGTGATGCGAAGATAATTTTTTCGCTGTCTTTGATGACACTATCGTGGTGTATGTGTAGTTGTATGGAACTGAAAACAGCACTTGTTTTGCACGCTCCTCGGTGATTGAAATTCCAGCAATCGACATGTCGGCCTTGCCTTTGGCAATGAACGGAATGATGTCGTCGAACGCCATGGCGGTGACTACGAGCGGACGTCCCAGTTTTTCGGCAAATAGGGTGCAGAGCTCCACGTCGAATCCCGACACGCTGCCGCTGATGGTGAGGTTAAACGGAGGATAGTCGCCCTCGGTAATCACACGCAGTGGCTTGCCTTCGGTAACGTTGCAATGAGGCACAGGCAGCGACGACGGAGATGCCGAGCCGAACCATTTGGTGCGTAGTTCGGAAAGTTTGCCGCTGCTTTCAAGTTCGTTGATGAAATCGTTGAACTGTGCTTGCAGTGCGGTGTTGCTCTTGTGGAATATGGCACCCATAGGCACGGCGGGAATGTCGGCGTGAACGGTGTCGATAGCCAGACCGCTCGAAAGAATGAGCGATGCTGTTACGTCCTCGTCGATACCATAGTCGGCCTCGCCCGACACCACCGCGCTGTAGATGTCGATAAATGTGGATACGCGCTTAACATTGTACGAAGGATATTTCTCGGCTAACATTTCGTCGAAAGTGGTGCCTTTCTGTACCACGATGGTCTTGCCCGAAAGCTGGTCGAACTGTCGCACTTTGTCTTCTTTTGACGAAGAGTCGCATCCGGCAGCTATGATGGCTGCCGTGGCTAATGCCGATGCTGTTAAGATTAGTCTTGAGGTTTTCATAACACTATAGCTAAAAATTAAGAAGTCTTTGTTTGTATTTTTTAAAATCTGTAAAGGATTCTGAAGTTTCCTCTGTTTAAGTCGCTGCAGAACATATCGTGCCAGTCGGCGGCGATGGTAAGGTGCTTGCCGAATGTTTTCTGAACCGAAAGCATAGCGAACGCGTCGGCATCGGTGTAGAGTTTCTCAGGCGATTTGTCGCTGCACCAAACGGCGTGAGCGTTGATTTTCCATTGTCCGGGAAGTGTAAGCATCGGCGATATTCTGGCGTAGTAGTAATCTTCGGTTTCGCTGCCCATAGTCTGGTTGTAGTAGCTGCCGCCAGCTGTGAGGGTCAACGCGCCAAAAGTATATGTTAACGATGCGTCGATATTGGTGATGCTAAACGATGCGGGGTCGTTGACAAATGTGGAAATCTGCTTGCCGAGGTATTCGAACGGGGCTTCTACCACTTGGTCGCGGGTGTCGATGTAGCGTCCGATAACCGAAGTCCAGAATTTCTTGGTAGAATAGGTGTACATCAAACGGTAAACGTCGCCAGGCTGGTAGTTGATTTTTGGGTTGCCAACCGACACTGTAGAACCCATTTCGTCGAAACGTTGGTAATTGTGGATATCCAAATAGTCGGGACCGATAAAGCGGCGGTAATACGAGCCCTGAATCTGATGATGCCAGTTGGGAGTGAGTATTGCGCTGGCAACAATAAGGTTGTAGTGGTTGTCGATTTTTTCATCGCCCATTCCGTAGTGGTAGCACATCATACGGTCGCCGAGACTCAGCTGGAGCGGGCCTGCGGTATAGTCTAATTGTGCGTAGAAGTCGTTGTTGTATGTAACGAATTCGGGATGGTAATCAAAACTGGCGTCGGTAGGATCTTCGAGTGTCAGACTGTTGCCAGTTGGGAACTTTTCTTTTTGAAAGTAAACGTTGGTGTTGGCGTAATCCAACTCCCATCCTGCGCAGAGTTCCAAGCCTCCTACCAGGGGAGTCCAAAGTTCCACAATATACACCTGCCACAATTCTTTAGCGCGGTCTTTGGTGGAAATGGGGAAAGAGGTGAATTTTGAGCAGTCGTCGTAATACTCCACATCGGCAGAAACTGAAAGGGCTGTGCCAGCCTCGTTGAAAATACCGTCGTACTGAATCTGCGCACCGTAGAAACGCGAAGTAGCGTCCATATCATAGTCACCTTTTGAATAGTGAGTAGACACGTCGTACATAAGGTTGTGGTTGTCGTTGAGGGCGGAGTTGATTTTTGCGTGGCAACGAGCCATACCGTTGTAATCGCCTGACTTAGAAGCGTCCTCGATACTTGCTGTCACAAGCACGTCGGTTTTGCCATTGCCGTAAACAGCGTTAGCCACAGGCAGATGCTTGAGGCTCTTGGTGTCGAACTCCATACCTACATATATGTCGTTGGCGTTGGTGCCGCGAACCATATTGAGGTCGATAACGCCGTCGAAACCCTTGCTGCCCTTCATAACGTCGGGGTTGTCGCAAATCTGGATTTTTTCTACATATTTGGCTTTGAGAGTGGTGAGAAACACGCGGACATCGCACTCGTGGTTGAGGTTTTCAACGCGTACCACATATTTGTCGTCTAAGTCTTCGTAGGTTCTTCTTAGTGATTCGGGAAACATCATCAACAGATCCATCACCGAAGTGTTTTCGTCCAACGCCATACGCTGGGGAAAAATTACCACGCGGTCGGCGCGGTGTTCGATTACGGGCTCTTCGCCCAAAAGTCCGATCTGGGTTGTCTCCTCTAATTCTTCTTCTTGAGCCATCAAGGGCTGTGCGCCGCAAATAGCTGTTGCAATGATTAATAGTTTTACTAAGTCTTTCATAAATGCACTTATTCTCGTTTGTTTGTTTAATTATCTATGATTAATAATGAGCCGCAAATATATATAATTATTTTGGAGAGTGTATATTTTTCTTACGATTTAATTACATATCTTCATTTTCGCTTTAAGTTTTGTTAATCTATGCCTTTTATTTTAGCACCGTGAATTTTTAATAATTAGTTATGAGTTTGAATAATCATTTAACCAAATGTATGCTTGTGGCAATGTTGCCGCTGCCTTTGGCTGTGTCGGCTCAGAATGTGGGTTACGACACCATTCCAGGTGTGGAACTATCAGAAGTAAGAGTTTTGTCGAGCCGTGTGCCGCTAACCCGTGCGCAGACACCTGTGCTTGTGCGTGTTATAAATCGTGATGAGATTCAGGCGGCGCCATCGTCTACTGTGGAGCAGATTTTGAAAACCGCCTCGGGCGTTGACGTAAGGCAGCGTGGCGAAGGCGTGCAGACCGACATTTCGCTCCGTGGCGGCACTTTCGACCAGATTACAATACTGCTCAACGGAATCAACATTTCGTCGCCGCACACCGGACACCTCAGTGCAGACTTTCCCGTTTCGGTTGACGACATCGAGCGTATCGAGATATTAGAAGGACCTTCGGCAAGGGTGTTTGGCACTCAGTCGTTTTGCGGCACTATTAATATAGTTACCGTTGACGCCGACCCGTCAAAAAACGGCTACACATTTGCCTCGCAGGGCGTTGCCAACACATTTGTGGGCGACAACGGACACTACGGAGCAAGTATTTCGGCGGCGTTTTCGCACAATGCGGGATACAACGCCAAGGGCGCACCTAACCGATTGGTGCACAATATTTCGGCAGGATACACCACCGACGACGGCGACGTGCCTAACTCGTCGTACAGCGTGTCGAGGGTTTACTACCGTGGAGGATACCGCGCCGACAATATCAAAGCCGACATTCAGGCGGGATACTCTTACAAGCCGTTCGACGCCAACACGTTCTACGGTGCGGCATCCACCGACCAGTGGGAGAGCAACGAGCATTTTCTTCTCTCTGCCAACGCCGAAATCACCTCGGGCAACTTCCATTTCAATCCCGTTGTGGCGCTCGACCGCCGTTACGACCATTACCAGTGGCACAAGGATTCGCCCAAGGGTGAGAACTTTCACCGCTGCGACGTGTCGACAATGGGTTTCAACGCCTGGACAAAGTCGTCGATAGGACGCAGCTCGATAGGAGTGGAGATGCGCTCCGAGCAGATATTCAGCACCAAGCTCGGCAATCCGTTAGACTCTGCCAAGTTTTTTGCCACACGTGGTCTCGACGCTGAAAACGGCATCAGCTATTCTCATTCTGCCGACAGAACCAACATCACCGTTATCCTGGAGCACGACTTTCTGTTCGACCACTGGACTGTGGCTCTTGCCGCTCCCGCAGTGTACAACTCTATGCTCGACTATCAATGGCGTTGGTGTCCCGGTGTGGACATCTCGTACCGTCCAAATATTTATTGGAAGATATACACCAACGTAAACTCGGCAATGCGCATGCCCACATTCACCGACCTTTATTATTCGGGAGCCAACATCGTGGGCAACCAGGACCTCGACCCTGAGCGTGCGTTGGATTATTCGGTGGGAATACGCCGCCGCACACAGCTTGTAGACGCTGGCGCAACATTCTTCGGATCGCACAAGACCGACATGATAGACTGGGTGATTTACGCCGACGAGCCCGACGGAGAAACCTACCGTTCGGGAAATTTTGAGCTAGATAATATAGGTGTGGAAACCGACTTTGCCATCCGTCCACGTGCGGTGTGGAGCAATTCTCCGGTTACCAAGATAGGCGCACAATACTCGTATATCAACGCCGACTTGGAATACAACCGTCCTGTGGCAGCCTCCAAGTACGCCCAGGAATATCTCCGCCACAAGGTTACAGCCGACATAGAGGTTAGTCCTGTCAAGAATCTGACCCTCTGCGCCGAATACCGCTACCAGTACCGTGTGGGCGAGGGCAACGAGCCATACTCGCTTGTGGATATGGCAGCCAACTACACATTCAAGCGTTTGACATTCTACGTGCAGGCTTACAACCTGTTAGACGAGCAATACTTTGATTTTTCGTACATAGAACAGCCCGGACGCAGAATCTCCGCTGGTATTAAGTACAAGTTTGGTATAAGGTAACACCGCCAGCCTTGGGCAACAAAAAAACGGAGTACCGCGAGGCACTCCGTTTTTTTTGTCAATCGTAAACGCGTTTTTGTACAAAATGTGATTTGACTAATCGTCGTCGTCGTCCAAGATAAAGATGTCTTCGAGGTTAACTTTGAAAAATCTTGCTATCTTGAGGGCAAGCACCGTAGAGGGGATGAATTTGCCGGTCTCAATAGCGTGGATGGTCTGTCTCGACACATTCACTTTCTCGGCCAGTTCGGCTTGGGTTATCTTTTTCTTGGCCCTTTCTACTCTTATTGTATTTTCCATCATGATGTTTTATGTTTTAATTGTTGCTATAATAATTCAAGTTATTGTGGTTTTGTTTACATTTTTCAATGTGCCAAATCCGTGCCAAAAGGTCAGTTTTGCGGAAAAAAAATCAACTTTACTTTGACAAAACTGGTGCAATTTGCGCAAACTGTTGGTTTTTTGGCAATTATATAATCCATTAATGCAAAAAATCTGCCATTTTGTATTAGTTTGTATTAAATTTGTGTTTCTTAGTTGTCATTTTTTGCAAATTTTAGTTTTACTTGTATCGGTTTTCTGTTTGCTTTACATTATTGATTGCAAAATAAAATGTACGCACTAAATTTTGGAATTAAGGATTTTTTTCTAATTTCGCACCGTTTAAATTTTTTGATTTTTTAACATGAAAGACAAATTGAAAGGTATACTGCCCCACATTATTGCAGTGGTGGTGTTTATAGTAGTAAGCGCAATATATTTCTTCCCCGTTTTAGACGGCGGACAGCTGGTTCAGAGCGACAATATCCACGCTCAGGGTATGTCAAAAGAGCTTGTGGACTACGAGCAGGCCACTGGCGAGAACGCCGACTGGACAGGCTCGATGTTTGGCGGAATGCCCGCCTACCAGATCAAGGGACACACCTCGTTCAACGTGTACGCGTCGTTGCAGAGGTTTTTCCGTCTGTTTTTGCCATACACCACTATGGCCATCTTCTTCATCTACCTTTTGGGATTCTACTTCCTGCTGACGGCGTTGGACTTCAAGCGAGGTATCGCCATTATCGGCGCGTTTGCGTTTGCCCTCAGCACCTATAATATTATAATCATTGCGGCGGGACACATCACCAAGTGCTACGCCATTGCCTATATGGCTCCCGTGATGGCGGGCATCATTTACATCTTCAACAAGAAATACTTCCTCGGCGGACTCCTCACCGCGTTTTCGCTCGGCGTGGAGATTTCGTGCAACCATCCGCAGATACTTTATTATTTGGCTATCCTCTGCTTCTTCTACGTGGCTTACCGCGCAGTTGTGGCTTTCAAAGAAAAGACTCTTCCCGTTGTGGGCAAGGCTTTGGCAGTGGCCGCTGTGGCTGCTGTGTTGGCTTTGCTGCCCAACATCACAAGCTTGTGGACAACATACGAATATGGCAAATATTCTACCCGCAGCAAGAGCGAGCTTACCACCAAGCAGCAGAGCTCGGGATTGGACAAGGATTACGCATTGGCTTGGAGCTGCGGCGTTAGCGAGAGCTTCCAGCTGTTTATCCCCAATTTCAAAGGTGGCGAAACCAAGGCTCTCGGCGAAGACGAGAACGCTATGGACGCTCTCAAAGGCAACCAGCTGGCTAATCAGATAGCCAACCAGAACCACTACTGGGGCGACCAGCCTTTCACCTCGGGTCCTGTGTATGTGGGTGCTATCGTATTCTTCCTCTTTGTTCTGGGAATGTTTGTAGTAAAGAGCTCCGCAAAATGGTGGCTCTTGGTCAGCGTGCTGGTTTCTTTGGTTCTCTCGTGGGGACACAATATCAGCTGGCTCACCAATATCATCTTTGACTACGTGCCGATGTACAACAAGTTCCGTTCGGTGTCGATGGCTCTGGTGATTGCGCAGGTGTGCATTCCGTTCCTGGCTATGATGGCTATCAAGGAAATTTCGGAAAATCCTGAGCGTCTGAAGGTTGAACCCAAGATGTTGATTATCTCGCTGTCGCTTACAGCTGGATTCTGCGCGTTGTTCTATCTGTTCCCAGACGTTACAAGCTTGCTTTCAAAAGCAGAAAACGACTACTTTGTTCAGCAGTTGTCGCAGGGCGGCGAAAACGTGGCTCTCTACGAGCAGTTCCGCGACGGTTTGATCTCTGCCCGCAAGGCTGTGTTCCGTGCCGACGTGCTCCGCTCGCTGCTCTTTATCCTGGCTGCAGGAGCTGTGGTTTACATCTTCTCTACTGGCAAGATGAAAGACACTTGGTTTTACGTGCTGATGGGCGGACTTATCATCGCCGACCTCTGGACAGTGGACTACCGTTACCTTGGTCCTAAGGACTACAAGACAGTTTCGGAGGCTGACCCCTTCAAACCCTCTACCGCCGACAGCTTTATTCTCAAAGATACCGACCCCGACTTCCGCGTGCTCAACCTTACGCAGAATGTGTTCAACGACGGTATCACTCCTTATTTCCACAAGACAATCGGTGGCTACCACGGTGCTAAACTCCGTCGTTATCAGGAGTTTATCGACACAATTCTGGCTCCCGCTGTCAACGGTGCCCTGTATGTGGCTCAAAACCAGCCCGAGCAGTTGCAAAACTACGTGCAGACCAACAGCGCTCTCAATATGCTCAACACCAAGTTTGTGATATACGATCCCCGTCAGTTCCCGCTTGTGAACCTCAATACATTTGGAAACGCTTGGTTTGTAAACCGTTACGAACTTGTTGAGAATGCCGACAAGGAGATTGAGAGTCTCAAGCGCAGCGACCCCCGCAAAACCGCCGTTATCAACAAGACACAGTTTGAAAGCTTTGTTTCGCAGTTGCCTTCAGAGCAGATTTTTGCCGAGGACAGCAGCGTGATAGCATTGGCAGAATACAAGCCCAACTATTTGAAATACAACAGCCTCACATTCCGCGATCGTCTCACAGTATTCTCTGAGGTTTACTATCCCAAGGGATGGCAGGCGTATATCGACGGCAAGCCCGCCGACCATGTTTGCGCCGACTACATACTCCGCGCTATGGTGATTCCGGCAGGACAGCACACCATCGAGTTCAAGTTCGATCCTGCATCGGTACGCGTAGGCTCGATTATAGCTGTGATTTCGTCGGTACTTGTGATACTGGCACTTGCGGCTTACATCTATATGGTGTACACCGGCAAATTAAAAAACGAAAACTCAATCGAAAAGGATAAAATTTAGAACGATATGTCATTACAATGCGGTATAGTAGGTCTGCCCAACGTAGGCAAGTCTACACTTTTCAACTGTCTTTCGAGCGCAAAGGCTCAGGCAGCCAACTTTCCATTCTGCACCATCGAGCCTAACGTGGGCGTGGTTTCGGTTCCCGACGACAGGCTCATCGCCCTCGAAAAAATCGACCATCCGGCGCAGGTGGTTCCCGCCACGGTAGAAATCGTGGACATCGCAGGACTTGTGAAAGGCGCAAGCAAAGGCGAGGGACTCGGCAACAAGTTCCTGGCCAACATCCGCGAAACCGACGCCATCATACACGTGCTCCGCTGTTTCGACGACGAGAACGTGACACACGTGGACGGATCGGTTAATCCTGTACGCGACAAAGAGATTATCGACACTGAACTTCAGATCAAAGACCTTGAGACAATAGAGCAGCGGTACGCCAAAACCGAAAAGATAGCCAAGACTGCCAAAGACAAAGACGCAGCACAGCTGTTGGTGGTGATGGACAAGTTTAAAGCCGCCCTCGAACAAGGCCGTTCGGCACGCACCGTAGAGCTCGACGACAACGAGAAAGAGGCTGCAAAGCAGCTTTTCCTCCTTACCAACAAGCCCGTGATGTACGTGTGCAACGTGGACGAGAAATCGGTGCTCAAAGGCAACGCATACACCGACGCTGTGAAAACCGCAGTTAAGGACGAGAACGCCGAAATACTTATCATCGCAGCCAAAACCGAAGAGGAGATAGCCGAAATGGAATCTTACGACGACCGCAAGATGTTTCTCGACGACCTCGGACTTGAGGAGTCGGGCGTGTCGCGCCTTATCCGCTCGGCATACCGCCTGCTCAATCTCGAAACATTCTTCACCTCGGGACCCAAGGAGTCGAAGGCGTGGACATACAAGAAAGGTTCGCTTGCTCCTCAGTGCGCGGGTGTTATCCACAGCGACTTTGAGAAAGGCTTTATCAAAGCCGAGGTTATCAAGATGGAAGACTACATATCGCTCGGATCAGAAGCAGCCTGCCGCGATGCCGGAAAAATCCACATCGAAGGCAAAGACTACGTGGTTCAGGACGGCGACATCATGCACTTCCGCTTCAACGTTTAGTTCATTCTCCAAACAACGACGGCTGATTTTTCAGCCCAAATAATAGTCTTTTTTTCATATCCAGAGAGGGCGTTGCAAAACGTCCTCTTTTTTTTTATTTTTTTGCATTTTTTTGTTTTATCCAATCAAAAAAAATCCTTAATTTAGTAAACTGCTCTTTTGCTTTTCGGCGACAGGGTAAGGACGTTGTAATTAGTTAATTATCAAAAATGTAGTATTATGGAGCCACAACCAATCGACAAAAACAGGATTTCGGATCTATGCTACTCGCTTCGTCACGAGTTTATCAAATGCAACAAAGGCGGAGCGTGCGCGGCGTCAACCATAATAATGTGCAACACCAAGCGGTGGCATTCGCTCCTTTCGGTATTCCGCGAACACACCGGCCGGCAGTATGTGCTGTTGTCGGCGTTAGACGATTCTGTGATTGTGAACGGACGTCCGTACTACCTTTCCACAAGAAAATATCCCAACGTCTATTTTCCTCTGGGACACCAGTATCTCGACAGCGCATGGCTCAATCCCGTGCCTACTCTCACCTACACCGTGGCAGATGCCGAGATTCAGAAAGAGGTGCTGCTGCTGTCGGATCAGAACACGCTCTTGATACGCTACACTGTGCTCAACGCATCCGAGCCGCTCACGTTGCAATTGCGTCCGCTTCTCGGACTCCGCAACTCCGACGCCCTGATACGCAAAGACAGCAACATCAACACCGGCAACAAGCGCATCGAGAACGGAATATTGTACGTGCCGGGCGAACGCGAGCCCGCTGTGTATATGCAGATGTCGCGACAGTGCGAGTTCGTTACCGCTCCCGACTGGAACTACAATATCGAATATTCCGACGACCGAATGGCGGGACAGGAATATCAGGAAGACCTATTTATGCCCGGATTTTTTGAAACAGTGATGCAGTCGGGCGAAAGCGTGATTTTTGCCGTAGGCGACCACAAGGGTCAGACCTCGCAGTTTGCCGCACTGTTTGAGCAGGAGGCGCAGCAGCGTCGTTCGCGCGAATCGTACCAAGACGACGTGGAGTTTGCCGCAGCTCAGCTGATACGCGAGCGCAAGGGCTCTTCGTACATTGTAAACTCGCTGCCCGAATCTGCCGAGTTTCCCAAGCAGGTGTTTATGTCGCTGCCGGGACTCACACTTCCATCGCACAATACCGACTTGTTTGAAAATGTGGTTTACTCGCTGCTCAAACAGTTGAAAAACATAGTGTTCGGACGATACAACGGCCGCCGTTTCTCGCCCGACTCGCCATTGTGGTTTATATGGGCTGTGCAGCAGTTCTTTTTCCAAAAAGGCGACATCCGCTACACCTACAAGCAGTTTGGCAAGGCGGTGAACAAGATAATAAGGGCGGGAATCGACAACAGCATTTCGGGACTTGTAACCGACGACAGCTGCCTGCTTGCCAAGAGCCTCGCCACCGAAGACCGCTATTTTGTTGAAACCAACGCCCTATGGTACAACGCATTGCAGTTTACCGCCGAGATGGACGAGTTCAACGGCGAAATAGAAGGCGCCGAGATAGCATCGCGCACAGCTGCCAAGGTGAAACTGGCGTTCAACAATATGTTTGTACGTTCATCGATGCTCTATCTTCCCGACAGCGTGTCAGAAAACGGCAGCATAGACCGTGTGTGCCGTCCCGCGCAGATATTGGCGGCGGCGTTGCCCTATTCGGTAGTGGACAGCGTGATGGCCGACAAGATTCTGATTTCGATCGAACAAAACCTTCTGACTCCGCGCGGACTGCTGAATATGCCGTTGCAGAGCGACGATGAGGTGTTCGTAGTGCCTGAATACAACGATTTTGTGGCGGAACTATATCTGAAGATGCGTATCGGCGACGAGGGAATGAATATGGCAAACAAAATGTACAACGCCCTCAATTTCGACGGCAACTCTTCGGTAACGCCCTGCTTTTATCAAAAATATATGCCCACGCCGCCATACGAGGGAGTTGGCTCGCCATTGTGCGCCGCCACGGTGGCAGCTGTCAGCAGGATAAAGATGCTTATCGACCAGTATTGACAATGCATAATTCATAATTCATAATTCATAATTAGTAATTAACGAAATTAAAAATGAGAGTATTAATGTTCGGCTGGGAATTTCCCCCGCATATATCAGGAGGTCTTGGAACTGCCTGCAAAGGTATAGTAGACGCCCTCGGTATGCGCGGCGACACATCTTTGATATTTGTCGCACCGAAGGTTTTCGGCGACGAGAAATCTATCAACACAGTGTTTGCAGGTGCCGACCGTTATGCCCAGACTCATAAAAAAATATTAGACCGCAGCATCCGCATAGTGCTGCCGCAGCCCGAGCCCGACCAGCAGATAGCAAGCGAAGACCAGTTGGTGAAGTTCATTTCCGACTCCGACAAGCTTGTATATATCGAAACAGCCTCGTTTCTTCACCCGTATCTGCAGCCCGGACAGATAGAGCGTATACTGCTGCGCAAGAATATTCCGCCCGAAAAAGTGTACGTAAACCCCTCAGGACAGCTTGTGACAGTAGAAAACGGCGAGCAGAAAGTTATCGAGGTTTCGGTAGAAGACACTCATGAGGGCAGCGAACCTGCAAAATTCGAGTTCACCGGGCGTTACACATCCGACCTCTTTACCGAGACTGGAATGTTCGCCAGGGTGGGAGAGAAGATAGCCGAGCAGCACAATTTCAATGTGATACACGCTCACGACTGGCTTACATACGAGGCAGGCATAGCCGCCAAGAAAGCCACCGGCAAGCCCCTTGTGGTGCATGTGCACGCCACCGAGTACGACCGCACCGGCGCAAAACCCAATCCGCAGGTGTTTGCCATCGAAAAAGACGGAATGGAGCAGGCCGACGCGGTGATAACCGTGAGCAACCACACCCGCGACACCGTAATCGACAAGTACGGAATCGACCCCGATAAGGTGTTTGCCATTTACAACGGTGTGGATTTCAAGCCCGACCGACACAAATACAAAAAGCCCAAGGGCGAGAAACTGGTCACATTCCTTGGCAGAATCACCTATCAGAAAGGTCCTCGGTATTTTATCGAAGCCGCATTCAAGGTGCTTCGTCAGTTGCGCAACGTAAGGTTTGTGATGGCCGGCAACGGCGATATGTTTGCCCAGATGGTGACGGCGGCGGCAAGGCTCGGCATTGCCGACAGGTTTCACTTCACCGATTTTCTCAATCACGACGAGGTACGCCATCTGCTGGCTGTGAGCGATATATATGTGATGCCATCGGTATCTGAGCCGTTCGGCATTGCGCCATTGGAGGCTGTACGGAGCAACGTTCCCGTGATAATATCCAAGCAGAGCGGCGTGGCAGAGGTGCTCAAGCACGCCATCAAGGTAGACTACAACGACGTGGACTCCATAGCCGACGCAATACACGCACTGATAGAGTATCCCGCCCTGTCGAAACACATAGTGAAGGCTGCCCACAACGAGGTGAAGAGCCTCAAATGGCAGGAGTGCGCAAGGCAGATTTCCGCAGTTTACAACAACATTTGCAACAATCAAAATCCCGAAATATGAAGACACTGGCTTTTAATCTAAACATCCACAAATATTACCTGTTGAAGAAGTACCGCTTTTTCGACATAGGCAACGACAATTTTTATTTCGACGAGCCTTCCACACGTTCGGCTATCGAAAGCGCGGAGCGCACTTGCCTCAAACCCGCATTGGAGATGCTTTTGGCAATGGTGCGCCGCTACAAACGCAAGTTCAGGTTTTCTATCACAGTTTCGGGACCCGTGATGCAGCTTATAGAGCAGAGCTGTCCGTACACGTTGCAACTGTTGAAACAGCTCGCCAACACAGGTATGGTTGAGTTTGTGGCGTCGCCGTACAACCATTCGCTCGCCGGAGTCAACGATATTGAGGAATTCCGCCGTCAGATCCGCACCTCGGTGTCGGAGATTCAGCGTCTCTTTGGCGTAACACCCGAAACGGTGCAAAACTCCGACCTAATATACACCGACTCGATAGGCAGAACCGCATACGAGGAGGGTTTCAAGGTGATGCTGGTACAGCCCGAAACTCGCAGCCTCGAGGTCAAAGGTTCCGACTACCTGTATTTCCACCCCACAGCCCAGCGTTTGAAGATTGTAACGCAGAACAGCAATTACAGCATGCTGTTTGAAAACGCACTCAAAGACGGTCATCTCTTTACGCCCGAATATCTTGTGGAACAGCTCGGCACCAACGCCTCGGGTGGCGACATACTGTTCGCGTCGCTCAACAGCGAGTATCTCGACGGCACCAAATACAACAACCGCGACGTGCTGCTGTTGGTAAAATCATTTGTGGAGAAGATTCTTGAATCGAAACTTTTCAAATTTGACATCCCGTCGCAGGCAATACAGAAAATGCAGCCGATAGGTCCGTACAAGCTGCCCGACCCAGTGCCTGGACTCAATTATCCAACCTATCTGGCTCCGTGGCTCGGCAACGACCTTCAGCGCGAGGCGTTCACCAAGCTCAACGCCCTCAAAGAGCGTATGAAGATTGCAGCCAATCCCACTTTGCAGATTATATGGCAGCGTCTGCAGTGCAGCGACTATTTTTATTTTATGTCTGACGGCTACCTCGACGACACCAAGCAAAACATCGTCACCAATCCATTCGGCACGCCATACAACGCATTTATCACCTATATGAACATCATCGGCGATTTTGAGCGAAGGGTGAACCTCACCGTTGAGAACACCACGGTAGAACAGCTCTCCGACAAGCAGATAGCCGACTCTATCAAATACTATCAAGCAAGAATCAAAGAACTGAAACAGGAATATCAGAAACGCAGCGCATTGAAATAGAAATATAGATAAAAAAAGAAGAGACGCGCCTTGGCACGTCTCTTCCTTTTTTTATATTAATCAATTATGCTGATTATTTCGCCTTCTCCTCGTCGTTTTTCCTAATTTCCACACGGCGGATTTTGCCGCTGATGGTTTTGGGAAGTTCTTTAACGAACTCGATGATGCGGGGATATTTGTAGGGAGCGGTGGTTTTCTTCACGTGGTTCTGAATCTCCTTAACAAGGTCGTCAGAGGGTTCGTAGCCGCGTCCGAGAACTATTGTGGCTTTTACCACCTTACCGCGTACCGGGTCGGGAACGCCTGTTAC
>JAGCNK010000140.1 GCA_017645985.1 Bacteroidales bacterium
CCCCTTTCCGAAATCGAAAAGTTGTAAAAATTCGCTTGTATTTCAACAAGTATAAGACATCAACCAGTCGCTATCAGATTCCGTTCCAGGGTCTCGGTCTGCGCACAGGCATCTACACCCTCCTCGTCTCAGCCAATGGCGAAACCAAGCAGATAAAGTTTGTGGTGGAATAGACAGAAAACTTTGAAAAACAAAAAAATCACCCGCCCAGGCGGGTGATTTTTTTTATTTTCCATTCATCGTAACAGAAAAAAGCGTATCTTTGGGAAGAAATCAAACTTTTAAAAACACCGCATTATGGACAATCTTGTAATTCCTGTAGAGGGGCTCGCTGAAAAATTTGAGCAACAGTTTACCGAACTCAAAAACGAAATTATCAACCCTAACATCCTGATTCTCGGACAGACGGGCGTGGGCAAAAGTTCGCTCATCAACACTATCTTTGAAAAAAACATCGCCGCAGTTAGCAACACCAAGGCGCAGACCCGCGGCTTTCACGTATATTCCGACAAGGATGTGCCGGTAAATATCATCGACAGCGAGGGCTACGAACTCGAAAAGTCTGCCGATTTTAAAAAGATGATTGAGGAGTATCTCAACCTGCATTTCGACGAACTCAACAAGCAGATTCACCTTGCGTGGTACTGCATCAGCATCTCGTCGGCAAGGGTGCTGCCCTACGATATCGACATTCTTAAATTCCTGTTGGAGAAGAACATTCCCACTTGCGTGGTGCTTACCCAATGCGACAACGACACTCCCGAAGGCACAACCGCCGCACAACTCAAAAAGGTTATCGACGACAATTTCGGCGGACGGATTGAATGTTTCCAAGTGTCGAACGATGAGGAGATTAACAAGCAGTTGAATATCGACGAACTGATATATTGGTCGCGCAACAATTTGAGCGAGGAGAACCTTCGTCTCGGTTTTGCTGTGGCTCAGAAAAAGAACCTCGAACTCAAGAAAGAGGACGCCGAAAAACGCATAAAATTCTACGCCGCATCAGCCGCCGCCGTGGGTGCAACGCCTATTCCCGTGAGCGACGCAGTGCTGCTTACGGCATTGCAGGTGAAGATGTGCGCCGATATTTTTGGCATTTACGGCTTGGACAACAACATAAGCAGCACCGTTAAAAATGTTATCAGCGGACAGGTGGTGTCGCTGCTTGGCAAAACTCTCGCAGGCAACCTTATAAAACTGATACCCGGCGCAGGCACGGCTGTGGGCTCGGTAATTAACGCTACCGTTGCAACATCCATAACAGTGTCGATGGGCTACGCTATCTCGCGACTTACCAAAAAATGTATCGAGAGCCGTCTTACAGGCAAGTTTATGGAGGGATTGCCTGTTATATTCAACCAGGAGAACCTCAACAAACTTATCGACGAGTTTAACTCCAAAAACAAGGAATGCAAAGAGAACAGCTGAACATAATTATCACTGGCAAATCTGGTGTTGGAAAAAGCTCCTTTCTCAACTATCTGTCGGGCAAGGACTTTTTTCAGACCGGAATAGGTGCGCCTGTTACTCAGCAATATTTTGAATGTGTTGACTACGAGGCAGAGAACGGCGTGCTTTACCATCTGTTCGACACCAAGGGCATCGAACCCGACACCGCCACGGAATGTCGTGCCGAAGTAATCAAGCGCATCAACGAGTGCGACCGTAAAAACAACATTTTTGACTGGATACACACTGTGTATTACTGTTTTGCGGCGTCGGGCAAGCGCATCGAGCCTTTTGAGGTGGATTTTATTAAGCAGCTGATGGAAAAAGCCTCGGTAATTATCCTCCTTACCAAGAAAGACCTTGTTAGCGATGATGTTATCGAGCAGATTAAAAGCCAGATACGCAAAGATATAGGCGACAAGGTACAGGTGATTTCCGTTTGCAGCGTAACGGTAAAAACCCGAAAGGGAGAGTCGTCGCCATCGGGCAGGGAGAGCGTTCTGCGTGCGGGATTCCTCGGATTGTGGAACAAGATTGCCAAAACACGCTGCCGCAAGATTGCCTCTATGATTGATTCGCCCATAGATTGGAACGCTGTGGAACGTGCCTTGCCCGACGATGAGGTGATGCGCAAAATGTTTCCAGAAATTCTCCGCAAGCACGAACGGCTGAGCATTTTGCAGTTTTTGCAGCACGTGAATATCGACAACCTTTGGGATCCGTTTATGTTTTCGATGATGCTGGCGCAATGCCGCAAGAATATTATGGCTTTTGATGCCGAGCACGTTTGCGCCACCAACCAGGATATCTACAACAGCATTTTTACATTCTATCAAAAACTCAACGGATTTTTCCCCGACACTATCTATTCGCACAACTCTAAGGAGGAACTCGTCAAGATAAAGCATTACGACATAGATTCTAAGATAGCCGCTATAGTCTCTATCCGTGAGGAACTTACGGCTGCCGAAAAAGATGTTGACGGCACTTTCCTATTCGACGGAAAGGAGAAAGAGGTGCTCGAACACCGCCGTGGACAATACCGTCACCGAGTGAAAGACACCGCCAAGGACATTTCGCGGATGTTGGAAAATTTTACAAAGGTTTATCAGACAGAACTTTATCAATACGGTCAGGACTGCCTTCGCGACGACCAGCTCAACACCCATTCTGGAGAGATTGCCTCGCCCGCCGACCTTTCGCGCAACGAGACTATTTTTTACCGTCTTTATCTTGCTCTCAGCCGTGCCGGCCGTGCCGACGACATTACTTTGCAGGTAATTGCCGAAACTCTCGGAATTAGCGGTTCGGATTCGCAAAAAATTATTAATTTTGCTGCCGCAAAATCTTAATAATCATTATGGACACACTTGCACTCATTGCGCTTTTGCCGGTCGTTTTGATACTCTACTACGTTTACAAAAAAGACCGCGACCCCGAGCCGATCAGAACTGTGGCTGCCACATTCGGATTGGGCGCGTTGTCGTGCATTCCCGCCATACTGCTCGAACTTTTGGCTGAATATGCCCTCGGTCACACTCCTTTGGAGGCCGAGACGCCGCTCTATAACCGTGCGCACATGTTCTGGGGCGTGGCGGCTATCGAGGAGATTTGCAAATGGGGCGTGGTGATGGCTTATGTGTGGAAACACAAGGATTTCGACGATTCTTACGACGCTATTGTCTACTGCGTGTCGGCGTCGCTCGGATTTGCAGCCTTGGAAAACATTCTGTACGTGGTTCAAAACGGACTTGCCGTGGCGCTTCTCCGGGCGGTTACTTCTATTCCTGGTCACGCCTGTTTCGGTGTGTTTATGGGTTTCTTTATTGCCAAGGCTAAATATTTTTACAGCAATGAGCGCATACAGCTCTACCGTGGACGGATGACTTTGGCGTTGGTAGTGCCTATCTTGGTTCACGGCGAATACGACTACTTGCTTACCGTTGGCGAAATGTGGTACTTCTTGACTCTTATAGTGATAGCCGACCTTGTGGCGTTTTTGCTTATTCATCACAGTTTCAAAGACGACCATCCCATAGTTGTGCGCGAAACACCTGTGCCTCCGCCGTTTATGTCCACACCGCCGCCTTTCGTCGGCAATGTTGCGTCCACATCAAATATTGATACACAATGCGATACAGAATAGACCTTGCCTACAACGGCGAAAACTACCACGGTTGGCAGACTCAGCCCAATGCGCCCACGGTTCAAGAAACTTTGGAACGGGCTTTCTCTTTGATTCTCCGTCAAAACACCTCGATTACAGGCTGCGGACGTACCGACACGGGTGTTCACGCCGAATATTACGTGGCTCATTTCGACACTTACGATATCAATGGCAAAAAAATAGGCGACTTGGTTCACAAGATGAACTCTTTTCTGCCAAAGGATATAGCCATTTACAAAATAGAACCTGTTGACGACAGTTTCAACGCAAGGTTCAGCGCTGTCAGCCGTTCGTACCGCTATCTGATTCATACACGCAAAGATCCTTTTCTCGACCGCAGTTCGTGGCTTGTGCCGTATCCTATCGACATAGAAAAAATGAATCAAGGGTGCGAGATTTTGAAACGTTACATCGACTTTGCATCGTTTTGCAAGGCGGGAAGCGACAACAAGACCACCATCTGCCATATCTCCTCGGCGCAGTGGACTCAGAATGGTCACCGCATAGTGTTTGAAATCACTGCCGACCGTTTTTTGCGCAATATGGTTCGCGCTATTGTGGGTACAATGGTAGATTTGGGAATGGGCAAGACCACGCTCGAAGGTTTTGAAGATATAATAAAAAGCCACAAGCGCAGTTCCGCCGGACAATCTGTGCCAGCAAAAGGACTTGCGCTTGTGGATATAAGGTATTGAAAAATCTATCTGATTACGCTTCGGGTAATTCGATA
>JAGCNK010000141.1 GCA_017645985.1 Bacteroidales bacterium
AAATCATAGGACTTCCGGCGGCGGGACTGCAGCGCAAGCTCACCCTCAAAAACCTCGCCCTGCCGTTCAAGCTGTTCAAATGCGCAAGGATGTCGAAAAAGATAATCAAAGATTTCCAGCCCGACATCGCTATCGGCGTAGGCGGATATGCCTCCGGACCTATTCTTCGTGCCGCATCCAAAGCCGGCGTGCCCATCATGCTGCAAGAGCAGAACTCGCACGCGGGACTCACCAACAAGATGCTAGCCGACAAGGCAGTGAAGATTTTCACAGCCTACAAAAATATGGACAAGTACTTCGACCCTGCCAAGACTATGCTCACAGGCAACCCTGTGCGTGCCGACATTGCCGAAAACAACTCCACTCGCGAAGAGGCTATAGAACATTTCAACCTCAATCCCGACAAAAAGACCCTGCTGATAATCGGCGGAAGTCTCGGCGCAGGCACAATCAACAAGAGCATGCTCAAATATGCCGAAAAATTCCAAAACGAGAGCAACATCCAGATTATCTGGCAGACAGGCAAATACTACTGGGACAATATCGAAGCCGAAATGAAAACCAAAAACTGTCCCGACATACATCCCACGGCATTTGTAAAGCGTATGGATCTGGCTTACAAGGCCGCCGACGTGGTGGTGTCGCGTTCGGGCGCACTGTCGGTTTCGGAGCTCTGCCTGGCAGCCAAACCTGTGATTTTCATTCCCTCGCCAAACGTTGCCGAAGACCACCAGACCAAAAACGCCATGGCGCTTGTCAACGAAAACGCCGCCGACATCATCAAAGACAGCGAGGCGGAGCAACTTTTTTTCGACAAAGTGCAAAATTTATGCAATGATAACGAAACAATGCATACATATTCAAAAAATATTTATAAATTAGCAGTTAAAAACTCGGCAGATATTATCGCCGAAGAAGTAATAAAATTTGCTAATAATAAATTAAAACAAGAATAACGAATTATAATAAAAATTTACTCATGAAACGCATTGCAACATTAATAATAGCAGCCGCAGCATTTGTTTCCACAGCCGCGTTCCAAAGCTGCAACAACGCGCCCTACCAGAAGACCAACGTTAAAAACCGTATGGCAGGTGTCACCATCCAGGCGCTCAACAATATGTCGGAAATCTACTCGGGAATCGAAGACGTGGCTATCAAAAACGAATTTGACAACGCCCTCGCCGCTGTGCTCTCGCATCAGGATCCCAACTACAACCCCATAGCCGCCACCAACGACGAGCTCAGACAGAAACTCGACATTTTCAACCTCTACCGCATAGCCGTGCACGAGTACACCAAGCTCACCAGCGCAGAGTCCACACTCAAATCGCTCGCACCGTTTAGCAACGCATGCGCATCTATCACAGCCAAATTCAGCTCGTCAAACGACACCACCCTCCACGCCAAAGCTGTGGTTATCAATTCGTACATCTCTTCGCAGCGATACAACACCGACAAGGTGATGAACATACTCATCAACATGCTCGACGACATCTGGCAGCAGGACACCAAGGACTGGAACAATCGTCTCAACGAGTCGTTCTCAAACTACCAGCTCGCCATCAGCAACATTCCCGAAGAGAGCTTCAACGAGGAGAAACTCTCCAAATACGTTTACCAGCCCTACGAAGGCAAGACCGCCCTTGTGGAGGCTTACAAGCTTAACCTCATCAAAGAGCGTTACGACTATGTACGCGGATTTGTCAACAGCCAGGACAACATCACCACTGCGCTGAAATACCTCTGCGAAATATCCAACGCCCTGCTCAAAGCCAAAGACATCGAAGAAATCGACAACGACATAAGCAAAGCCGAAGCAGCTCTCCAATCATGCGACTTCGGACAAAAAGAAAACGAGTAATGAACCAGTTTGAAAACATAAAATACGTCTACCTGCTCGGCATAGGCGGCATAGGAATGAGCGCCCTCGCAAGATACTTCAACGAGGGCGGTCTCGAAGTTTATGGCTACGACCTCACCGAGTCGCCGCTCACCAAGCAGCTCGAGAGCGAAGGCATCACCATAACCTACGACGACGACATCGACCGCATTCCCGACAAACTAGTGCTCGACATCAAGAGCACAATGGTGATTTTCACCCCAGCAGTGCCCAAAAACAACAGGCACTTCTGCTTTTTTAGCGAGGGCGGCTACCTGATGTACAAGCGAGCCAAAGTTCTCGGCATGATTGCCAACGGTTACAAGACCATAGCAGTGTCGGGCACACACGGCAAAACCACCAACTCGTGCACCATAGCCAACATTTTTCAGGAGGCAGGGTTAGACAGCTTCGCATTCCTCGGCGGCATATCCAAGAATATCAACAGCAACCTGCTGCTGCCCCGCAAGTCGGAGAGCTTCACTAATCCCGACACCCTGCTTGTGGCAGAGGCCGACGAGTACGACAAGTCGTTTCTCTGGCTCAACCCGTTTGCCACCATCATCACTTACGTCGACGCCGACCATCTCGACATATACAAAAACCGCGACGAGATTATCGAAACTTTCAACCAGTTTGCGCAGTCCACTCACCACAACGGTTTTGTGGTTGTAAACAAAAAGATTGAGAGCCTCATCAACACCGGCAGCATACGCAAGATCACATATTCCGACACCGACACCACAGCCGACTACTACGCCGAAAACATACGTCTCGACAACGGCACGTACACCATCGACGCGCACACGCCGTCGGGAGTGGTATCCGACCTTGCCATAGGCGCCAAGGGTCGTGTAAACATCGAAAACACAATGGCTTGCATAGCAGCCTGCGAGAATATAGGCATCAAGATGTCGGGCATCAGAAAAGGCATCGCCACATTCCGCGGTGTCAAACGCCGTATGGACATCCACGTGCAGACACCCGACTTTGTATACATCGACGACTACGCTCACCATCCCCGCGAGCTGGAAGCCACCATCACATCGGCCAAGCAGCTGTTTCCGGGCAAAAAATCATTGGGCATTTTCCAGCCCCACCTCTTCACACGCACGAGAGATTTTGCCGAAGGATTTGCACAAAGTCTTGACTTACTGGACGATGTAATCCTTATGGACATCTATCCCGCACGTGAGAAACCCATACCGGGAGTAACGTCGCAGATGATAGCCGACATGATGAAAAACAAAAATGTTATAATTTTAAACGAATTATCACAAATAATTAGCTACATACAGCAAAAAAATACAAAACTTTTATTATCTTTGGGCGCGGGAAATATCGACAAAATCGTGAAACCGCTAACAGAGGCATTTTCAAATCTCTAAATCAGGCGCAAAAGTGAACAAGGGCACGTTTAAAAATATCGGAATCATTGTGGCGGCTGCGATATTCGCGGCGGCCATCATATACTCCTCGTCCAAATTCCGCGACACCATCTGCGTGGCTATCGACATAACCATAATGGATTCAAGCCAGGTTAGCTTCATCAGCCGCAACGACGTTTTGCAACTGATTCACAATCCTTCGCACCAGATTCTCGGCACGCCGCTCAACAAAATCGACATCAACGAGATGGAGCTGTACCTTCAGCAGCAGCCCTACATCCGCCAGGCCGACAGTTACAAAACTGTG
>JAGCNK010000002.1 GCA_017645985.1 Bacteroidales bacterium
CGTGGGTTGGAACACAAAATGGAACGAAATCACCAAAGTTGTTTTCGACGATTCTTTCAGATACTACAAACCAACCACTTGCAGCAACTGGTTTTATGGAGGCAGCAAGATTACATCTATCGAAGGAATGAGCCAAAACCTCAACACCGAGGCTGTAACTCAAACTTATAGTATGTTTAAAGGTTGCAGCCTGCTCACATCCATCGATTTGAGCCTTTTCAACACTTCGTCTATCGAAAATATGGAAAGCATGTTCCAGTTGTGCACCAGTTTAACCACGCTCGATCTTAGTGCTTTCAACACCTCTGAAGTAACCAATATGCAGATGATGTTTGATGACTGCAGCAATCTCAAAACCATTATTGTGGGCGACGGATGGACTACCGACAAGGTTAATCATTCTACTAATATGTTCTCGGATTGCACCAATTTGGAGGGCTGCAAAGGCACCAAATTCGACGCAAGCAAAGACGATATGACATACGCCATAGTCGACGGCGGCACATCCGCCCCCGGATACCTTACCAAAAAGCTGAAAGCCAAATCAATAGCCGTTGCCACCGTTCCCACCAAAACCACATACACTGTGGGCGAGAGTCTCAACCTTGAAGGCGGCAAACTGGAAGTGACATTAGAGGACGGCTCCAAAATCTCCATAGACCTCAGTGCTGCGCAAGTGTCGGGTTTCACCTCGCAAAGTGCCGCAGAGCTCACCCTAAATGTAAAATACGAAGGCCTCGAAACCACATTCAAGGTAACTGTTTCGAGCGGGCAGACCCCCGTGACCTCCACCCCCGACAGCCAAAGCGTAGCTAAAGTATGGGCATCGTCGGGCACCATCTTTATCGAAACCGCTACCGGCGCCAAATACAAAATCATCGACCTCTCCGGCCGCACACTAACAACTTCAACAACAAAATCCACCCGCGAAGAGATACGGGTAAACTACAATGGCATTGTGGTAGTAATTGTAAACGACAAAAGCTACAAGGTTTATATAAAATAAGCCTTTGAAACATACATAATAACAAATACGCCCGCAATAATATGATTTTATTTCGGGCGTATTGTATTTTGTTATTTCGTTTAGTTATTTTGTAATCATCACCTTGGCCATTTTTTGTTCGTTTCCTACTTTGAGTATAACAACGTACATACCCGAAGGAAGATTTTCATTAAACTGGTGTCGATATGTTTGAGATCCGTGAAGAGAAACTTGCGCACGAACCACGCCATAGTTGATGTCGTATATCCTCAGCATAGCGTCGGCGGTTTGTTTTAAGGCTACGTCGACATAAAAAGGTCCTTCTGTAGGATTCGGTGCAACATTGAGCCGTTCTATCACAGATTTTTCTACATATAGCGGAGACAGCAGCGAGTCGGGACGAGTTTCAGACAGTATATCCACAGGTTTGGTGATGTCGGCGGAGCAGTTCTCTTTGGCGGCAGAAAGAGTGATATTGAAGAAGCCGGGTTGTTTGGGAATAAGTCTCAGTTCGTGTTCTTGACCGTCAGTTTGCACCAAATCGAATATGTCTTGGTCAAACAGCCACACAAACTTGTCAGGCTTGATTTCAGAGGTTTCCACAACCACGAGAGTATCTTCCAAGTATGAAACGGACGACATACGGAAATAGGGATCTAGTTCTGTTTGTGAAATATCTACATCAATGGTGTCGACAGCGTAACAATCGTCGTAGCCGCGTGCTTTGATAATATACACGCCAGCGTCTCCAATTGAAAGAAAACGCTCATCGGAGATTTCTTTACCGTTGTGTAGCCACTGGTAGTCAAGAAATTCGTGGGCATCAATTATTGCCTCGCCATTGGTGCAAATCGTTATGTGCTTTGGAATGTCGTTGGTAAGGTAGCCCTTGTGCGGAATGTGAAACGAGTTCGAAATTTTGCATCCGTGGTTGTCGGTTACAGTAAGGGCGTAGTCGCCTTTGTCGAGCTGGGAGCGGAAGCCGTCGCTCGTGGTCTTGTTGTCAGACCATTCGTATGTATATGGAAATGTGGCGGCGAACACCTCGGCTTGTGCCGTGCCGTCTGGGGCAAGTCCGCACGATGCGCCAACCACAGCTATGTCTACGCTCGGAGTTTTGCTTCTTATGTTTACCTTGGCTTCTGCGCTGCATTGGTCCTCGTCGGTTACCCTCACTTTGTATACTCCGTCTTTTAGATTGAGTCTCAATGGTTCGGATGATACTAAACCGTCGCTCCATTGGTACTCAATCTTTCCTTTGCCGTTTACCACTGCGATCGTGGCTGTGGCGTCGTCAGCCCCGGCACAGCTGGCGAGTGTGTGCGACGGTGATATTTTGATGTTGCCGCTCGACATGTTTATTTCTTTCCTATATGCGCAGCCATCCGTATCGAAGATGGTTACGTTGTAGATGCCTAATGGCAGATTCTCTTGAGTGTACGATTGACCGCTTATTTTGGGCATATTTAGTTCGGGATGGTCATCCCAAATGGCGCTGTACTCTCCGCTGCCCCCCGAAAGTGCGAACGCGACCGAGCCGTCGCCCTTGTTGCCACAGAGGGCAGGGGTTATAGTGGCGTTGACATCAAAATTGCCGCTGCGGATGATGAAATCGGACAGCACTGTGCAACCGTTTTTGTCGGTGGCAGAAACATTATGAGTGCCAGCTGGAAGTTCTACACTCGAGAGCCCAAGTTCCGGCGTGCCCATATCCCAGCTAAACTTTATAGGCTCAGTGGCGTTTGCCACTGTCAGTGTGGCACGGCCCATCGGTGTCTCGCCTATGGCGCAGGGTGCTGGTACAGTGTCAATAGTTGGTTTTAGCACCTTGTGCCCGATTGTGAACGGTTTGTTTAACTGGCATCCTCCCTCCCATTTGATTTCCAACAGATAGTCGCCGCAGTGGAGGTCTTTTCTGAGGTTGGTATATTCGGCAGTGATGCCATTGTAAGTCCAATGATAATGCGGGGTGAAAAAACCGTTGGCATTGTTGGTTTTCTGAATTATGGCCTTGGCTTTGCCGTTTGAGATCGACTCGCACGATGCTCCGGCGGTGTCGAGGGCAAACTGGTATATGTTGGCGTTGACGTCAACGGATGTGGTAAGCTCGCAGCCGTAGCTGTCTACTGTAAGGAAATGCCTGCCTTGAGGCAATTCCGTGAGCTGGGTGGTGGAAGTTTCGGTGAGCCCGTCTGGATTCTTGGTTACTGTCCAGTGGTAAAGGTCGGAGGAAAAAATGCCGTTGCCGGTTTTGATTATGTTGATGGTGGCGGCGCCGTTGGTTGCGCCTTCGCATGAAATGTCGCGTGTTTCGTTTTGGAATTTGTACGTATTGACGTCGATATCATACGTGTTGGAGAGTGCGCATCCGTGGCTTTCGAGAGTGAAGAAGTGACGGCCTTGTCCAAGGTCTTCAATAATGGTGGCGTACGAGGATGTGCGGTTGTCGGAGTTTTTTGATACCGTCCATTTGTAAATGTTTGGTTCGAACAGACCGTTACCATTCTGCGTGAGGCTGATACTTGCTACGCCGTTGGAGGCCTCCGCGCACGTGACGTTGCGGGTGACGTTTTCAAATACGTATTTGTTGACGCCGACAACTATTTGCGACGTCGACGATTCACATTGTTTAGAATCTGATACTTTAGTCCAATAATAGATCTTTTGGAAACTGCCCTTTACACCAGAAAAAACATAAGACGACGACGTTAGCAACTCGGTTGACGACGCGTTGGAAAAGGATTCGTCTGTGCTGATAATGTATTGGTAGCCGCCGATGTTGCCGCCCCGTGTGCTGGAGAATGAAATCTCGCCGTTGACCGACTCGTCGCAGGATTGGTCGCGGGTGGCGGGGGTGAATGTGATTGCGTCTGGTTGGTTGATTTTGCAATTAGTGTATATGTCATCCCAGCATAGTCTTTCGCCTTTGAATACCGACCATTTAAGAGTGTAATTAGCTGCCGGCAGGTCATTTAACTCATATGCAGCTCCGAAACCGCTGGAAGAGTATGTGTTGCCAGAGGTGCTGGCTATTGTCCAGGAATAATTAAGGTTATCATAATTAGGAGACATCTCTGCGATCAGCGAGCCATTAAATCCAAAACAAGTTGCGCTTGATGTGGTAGCTGATATAGTAGGCTGTACGGTCGTTAACTTGATTTGAGGTAGCTGAAAAGTCCGATATTGTATACCTGTCTCATCATTGATATTATCCATAATGGAAACGATGTCGTTATTTTGAACATTTATTTCATCTCCTAAAGTATAATCCTTTGGTTTTTCCCCGTTAATTGTGTATTTGTATCCACAGTTTAGACCATTGGAAATTTGTTTAATAACAAGTTTTCCAACTCCGTCTGAACATTGCGGGGCGGCAACCTCAATATTATCATTTCCTATTTGTAAATCAGGGAATCCATTGTCAAGTTCGTATGTAACGGTTTGCGGAATGTAGATCTTGTTTGGATATGTTATAGTAAGGGTACATTTTTCACCTGGCTTAGTATTTATTATATTATATGAGATATATTTCAAACTAGTAGGTAGTTGTGACCCCTCTCCTTGCTTAAAAACACTAGTATCTTTTTGAGGGCCTGTATTGGATTTAGGGATAGTAGGTCCTGGATTATCGCCTTTATAAAATATGCTTCTTAGTTCGATGGCGTCATTTCGTATTTGTGACTCGCTCCAAAAATCTTTTTTATTAGTTTCAGTTCCAACTTTATTATATATTTTTTCAAAAACGTTGGTACGACGTTTAAATGGACAAGAATTATGTAAACTGTTATTATCTCTTTGTATGCTAATATCATAAATGCCGCAGTGTGGAAGCTCTATATTAATATGATCGCTTGATAGAGGAGCGACCCAAGACCACTGAGAGGCAGGATGGGAAACTGAAATATTTTGACTTTTATTAGGATCAATGTTGTTGACTTTAATGGTCAAATTATTGTCGTTAATTTCCATTGAGCCATCAAATTTCTCTTGTCTATAGTATGGGGGAATTTCTATTTCGTTGGTATAAAAATTACCAACCTTTGCTCTCACTTTATACCTACAGTCATTTCCAAATTTAGAGTCATCGCCGTCCTCTGCGAAAATGGATGATTTAAATTTATCATTCACAAATCTTTCTAATAAGACAAAGTCTAAGTCAAAGTCACATTCCGCCAAGTAGCTGATGGGTATAATCTTCCAATCTTGACTTTTACGTGGTGAGATCTGAATCTGAGCACCATGCTCTATGTTTATGTGAAAAGTCTCACCCTGGCATAATGACTGTACTGAAGGTTCGTTTAAATAGTAGTTGTCCAAAACAGTGGTAGTAACAACTATGCGGTGCCCATTCTTGTCTTCCCATACTTCGTAACATTCTTGATTTATTCTAGACCCTATCTGCAAACCATCAGAACGATATGGATCTTGAATGAAAGAAATAAATCCAGGATTGTTTAAATCGTATGGGATAGTAGCTAATTCAAACGAACCTGTGTGTAATCTTTTGGTGTAACCACCGTCACCTTTAACTATTACATAATCAAACGGCGCATCTCTCAAATCTATTGTATACTGTACAATACCAATTTGTGAGAATGATTTTGTAATCATTGAGAGGGCGAGTAGTATTAATATAATCTTTCTCATAATAGACTATTCCTTAGCTTTAAGCGTAATTACATACTTTTGCTTAAATGTTTCTATATTCTTACCAGGAAGACGATAAGAGAAAAAGTATGGATAATCACCCGGGGTTAGAGTTATATGTAAATCGTTGTTAAAGTC
>JAGCNK010000142.1 GCA_017645985.1 Bacteroidales bacterium
AACTTCAACTTGAAACCGGCCTCAAAACCACCCGCACACAGTTAGACAAAGTTCAAAAATCGGTCAACAACCTAATCGACAGCCGTTCGCACATAATCACCACCACCGAAGAAAACGTAATTCACGATTCGGAATGCGAAACTGCCCGTGAGGGGACTTCTCCAATCTCAAAAAATTTTACAAATATTTGTTTCGCATATTAATAATTGTATATATTTGCAACTTTTTTTGAAAAACGGCAGTTATAACATAAAACTAAAATAAAACACTATGTATTGGACACTTGAATTAGCCACAAAATTGGAAGACGCTCCGTGGCCGGCAACCAAAGACGAACTTATCGACTATGCTCAGCGTTCGGGCGCACCGCTCGAACTTATAGAAAACTTGCAAGAAATCGACGACGACGGAGAAATATACGAAGGTATCGAAGACATCTGGCCCGACTACCCAAGCAAAGACGATTTCTTCTTCAACGAAGACGAATACTAAACTCCATACCACAAAAAAAACGCCGCGCAAACATCATTTGCGCGGCGTTTTTTTATGTTCTTATCCCGCAGTCTTCTACTTAGCCTCTTCTACGCTGAAATCCTTGCCGTATCTGAGAACGAAAGTAGACTGGTTTTCAAATCCGCCCATAGGCGAAACGCGTTTGAAGTCGAATTTGTAAACAAGACCCTTGTCGGAACCGTCTTCGCAGAAGATGAAGTATTTGCCGTGCTGGCAAAGCTTTGTGATAAAGCATTTTGCAATATCGTATCCGCTGAATCCGTAGATGCCAGGCTCGGCGTTGAATCTGTCGCGGAAGTTAGATACGAACATCTTGACCGACGGATTGCTGTAGTCGGTAAAATTGCTCGAACGGTAGCAGAAATTCATACTCTGGAGAAACTCCACGTCGATGTTGATATATTTTTCCCAGCTCTGCGAACCAAAAAGCACCACCTTATATTTATTAGTCTTAACAACGGTGGTAAGCTGGTTGACAACGTTGGTGATAAACACCTCGTCGTTGCTGGGGATAAGGAGCACGTTGGTATTGGTGGCGCTCATAGCCTCCTGCACACGGGCAATTCCGCCGCTCTTGTAGTTTATCTCCTTGAAAATCATATCGGGAACATTCTTGTCGGAGAAATAACTGCGGGTAAGGTTGTCGCGGTATAGCTTGGTCATATCCACCTCGGCAGCCGAACCATTGTGAACCACAATAACTGTGGCGTTGCTGAGGTCGGCAAAATAGTCGGCGGTCTGCGCTATAGAGGTCGACAGTGAGGGCGAGAACTGGTACAAGTACGGGTTGTTGGGCAGAAGGTCGCTCTTTTGTGCAAACGGCGAAACCATCGGAATCTGGTTTTCGGTAGAGAAACGGGCTGCACGCACCACATTGTCGGTATGCAGAGGACCGATAATCAAGTCCATCTTTTTGAGTTCGGGGTCGCTGAGTATGCGGTCGGTGGTGGCAAAATTGTTTTCTGTGTCGTAAACATAGAGGCTCACGCTCTTGCCGGCCTGCTGCATCTCCTTAACAGCGAGCAGCACACCCTCGTAAAACTCAAAAATGCGCTCGGCGTTGTTGGTGAGCTTAGCCTTGTCGGGCTCGGCCTTCACCCTCTCGCACTGAAGCGAGTTGTTGTTGAGAAAGAGCGGCAGCAGAAGAGCCACCTTGAAAGTAGTGCCGCGCTTGTAGCTGTATCCGTCGCAAGGCACGTAGTCGGGATTGCGCATTGCACGGTCCTTGACCACGTTTTGCTCTGCCACCACGTCGGTTTCGGCGGTGATGTCGGAATCTTCGGGCACGATATTGCGCGGAAAACGGACGATTGTTCCCTGGGGAATGCCGTTTTTGAGGTTGGGATTATACTTGACAATATCCTCGATATTGATATTGTAACGTTCCGACAACGAATAAAGAGTTTCGTTCTGACGGGCGGTGTGATACACGAACTCGGCATCCTGACGGTCGGGCTTGCCAGGGTTTCCTTTGGGAATTTTCAGCACCGTGCCGGTTTTGAGACCGTTCTTGGTGTCGGGATTGTATTGAAAAATGTCTTCCTGCGACACACCGTACTGCTTGCAGATTGAATAGAGCGTCTGCTTTTTCTCAACGGTATGATAAACAAACTGTTGCGTATAACCAGGAGTCTGATTCGAACCAATAACAGGAATTTTCAAGCTTGTGCCGGGAGCTATTTTGCCGCCGAGAGCCTTGTTTTCCATATTGATTTCCTGCACCGTTACGCCGTACGCTTTGGCTATGGCGTCCAAGGTTTCGCCCTCGCGGACGGTGTGTAGATAGTATTTTGTACCAAAAATCTGTACAAAGATGTCTGATTTTTTTACTTGCTGTGCCTGCACTATTCCGCAGCACATCATCGACAAGAGTATTATTAATAATTTTTTCACTGTGATATTAAGTTTTATAATCCAAATTTACCAAAACCGACGCAATTTCAAAAAAAACAATTACTTTTGCAATTGCAACTAGTTTTATTTTGCAAAATTATGAAAAAAAATCTATTAACACTTATTTTTTCTGCATTTATAACCATAAATCTTTCTGCGCAGATTACAACCGAAGGTCAGACACGCTCACGATTCTCGTATCTACCTGAAACAAAAGAATATATCGACATATCACGTCCGTCATCCACCAAGGCGGAACTTCCCGAAAACTGCGTGGGTCAGCTCATAAAATGCAACCTGAGCTTTTTCAACAACGCCGAAGATACCCCAGTAGACGGCGGAACTCTCTGGCGGATAGGCATCAGCGCAAAAGAAGCCGGTTCGGTAGGAGTCTGTTTTCAAGACATCACACTTGCCAAAGGCGTGGAGATGTGCCTATACGGCGGAGGCGATTTTTTAGGAACCATCACCGACACCATCATCAATGACCAACACACCCTCCGCACCAGATATATCGACAACGACTCCGTAACCATTGAACTATTTGTGCCAAAGGACGTTGCACAGCAGGATTTTACCATCTCAAAAATATCGTACGGATTTGAACCTCTGACCAAAATGCTCAAAGGACGAGGCTCAAATCCACCAGTAAACCGCTGCGCCCATCCCAACATCAACGGTGAGTACGGACAAGCCTATCAGATTGAAAAACACGCAGTTGTGCAGTACCAGTTTGACGACGAAGACTTCTCGTACGTATGCACAGGCACGCTTGTGAACAACACCGCATACGACGCCACACCTTATATAATAACAGCCGCGCATTGTGTCTGCAACCAAGAGCAGGCTGCCACTGTGATAGCCTATTTCAATTTTGAACTATCAGCTGACGGAGAATCCCCGACGCCGTTTCAAACACTTTTTGGAGCTGATATTGTGGCATTTCCCACACAAACCCACCACACAAGCGGGCGGACGGTTTTCGGCACAAGAATAGATGAAGGCATCTACAACGATTACGACATCAGTATGCTGAAACTCAAAGCCATACCGCCAAAATCGTATACACCGTATTACCTCGGCATTTCGCTCGACACCAAACGTAATATCAATGCCGTGGCCACGATTCACCACCCCGACGGCAACGAAAAGGCTATAGCAATCAGCAATATGCCGCCGTATCAAGACTCATATCCCGTAAGCGACGAGATTTTTGTCGCAGACTCTCATTGGCACATCGACACCTGGCACCAAGGCTACACCGAAACAGGATCGTCGGGAGCACCGCTGCTCAACCAAAAACACAAGCTAATTGGCGTGCTTTCAGGCGGATATGCCGAATGTTCCGATCCTTACGACGACTATTTTCAGATGGTGTCAAAAATGTGGAACACCAATCCAAATCCCAACCACCAGCTGTCGTACTGGCTTGCCAACAATCAAGAAATCACCGAGATAGAAGGTTACGACCCGTACGGATTATTTTCCGACATAGATGTGCCGTGGCTCGAAGGCGAATGGAACGACGACTCTACCGCGATAACCCTGCAATGGTACTACGGAGGCGAGCCCGACCTCTACCGTCTATATCTCAACAATGAAAAAATCCAAGAAATAAACTTTGGAGAATCAGATAGTTACACATTCTCTAATATTGAACCACATTCCACCTACACCTTTTATATAGAGAGCATTTTCAACGACCTTGGAGTAACATCACGAAGCAACAACGTGATTCTCACCAACTTTGCGACTCCCCTACCCGACCCCGACCCTGTGCCAGTTAGCGATGTGGAGACCAAAAACTCAACTATTATCTTTCCAAATCCTGCAAAAAACAGCATCAACATACTATCTGACAAAGATTTAGGACGATGCACAATATCGCTTTATTCCCTTTCGGGCAAAAAGACAAAATCTTTTAAGGCGAATATCACTTCAGGGAACCCTTTTTCGGTAGATTTAACAAACATTAAATCAGGTATTTATCTTATACAAATCTACTCATCAGAAACACATATCACACAAAAAATAGTAATTGAGTAAAAAAAATCTCATTTTTTTAGCATATTATTCCAACTTTTTTATACATTTGGAAAAAATTAGGCGTAAAGCATATTTAACACAAACAGAAAGACAAAAATGAGAGGAATAGTTCCCCAAAAAGTTAAAGGATTCAGAGATATCACACCGGGGCAGAACTTGCTCCGACAGTTCATAATCAACAAAGCAACAGAGGTTTACCGCCGTTTCGGATTCAGCCGTTACGACACCCCGATAATGGAATATGCCGAGTGTCTCGGCAAATATCTACCCGATGCCGACACCGTGGCTCAGGGCGTTTACTCGTTTAAAAATCCCGAGGAAGAACCAGTTTTCGACACCAACGGACGCGAAATGCGCGACGCCGAAAACCGTGTGATCATGGAAAACCACTTTGTGGCTCTCCGTTACGACCTTACCGCTCCGCTCGCTCGTGTTTACGCCGAAAGCCTTTGGCAGCAGCACCTCAGGGGCGAAATCCAAGGCAAGACAAACCTGTTCCGCCGTTACCAGTACGGACCAGTTTTCCGTTTTGAGGCCAAGCTCGACCCGGGACGTTTCCGCGAGTTCTGGCAGATGGACTTCGACACCGTAGGCGCTGAAGACGTGAGCGCCGACGCCGAAAACTGCATGATTCTTTCGCAGGCACTTGAAAACATCGGTCTCAAACGCGGCACTTACCTTATCAAAATCAACAACCGCAAGATTGTAAACGGTCTGCTCGCCTACACAGGCATCACCGACAAGGAGCAGGAGATGGCAGTGATGCGCGTTATCGACAAACTCGACAAAATTGGCATCGACGCCGTGGCAAAAGAGCTTGGCAAGGGTCGTGTCGACGAGGTTTCGGGCGCAGAAATCCCCGGTCTCAACATCGAAAAGAAATTTGTTGACATCATCATACAGTTTATCAAAGACTTTGAAACCCGTGGCACTCGTGCCGAGGTCTTAGCAAAACTGAAAGCTAAGCCCGCCTTTGAAAACGACACATATAAAGAAGGTGTGGAAGAGCTTGAAAAAATCGACACAATTCTCGCACAACTTGGTTACAACGAGGATGTTGCAATTCTCGACCCGGGTATGGTCCGCGGATTGGGCTATTACACAGGACCCATTTACGAAGTGGAATCGTTGCAGACCTACAAAGACGAGAAAGGACGTGAACGCCGTGTGGGTTCAATCTGCGGAGGCGGTCGCTACGACGGCTTAGTGGAGAACCTCTTGGGCGTAAAAGTTCCCGCCACTGGTGCGTCGATAGGCGTTGACCGTTTGGCAGAACTTCTCACACTCACCAACCAGGCGCAGATCAACAACGACGGACCTGTAATAATAATCGCGTTCGACGACAGCCTTATGCCGCTCTACCAAAAAACAGCCATGCAGCTACGTGCAGCCGGCATCGACACCGAAATATACTACGGCGCAAAACGCGGACTCAAGCACCAGATGGCATACGCCGACCGCAACAACAGTCCTTTGGCTGTAATCATAGGCAGCAACGAGGCTGAAAAAGGCGTCGCCACCATCAAAAACCTCCGCCTCGGCAAGCAGCTGGCAGAATCTATCGCCGACAAAAACGAGTGGAAAAACAAGGTGCAGCAAGAGGTGGCAATCGAAAAAATTGCAGAAGAAATAAAAAAAATATTAGAAAAATAAAATACAACTATATAGAAAAAAAGTTTATATTTGCCGAATATAGCAAATATCAAAATCTGAAAACACAGCAACAATGAGCACTGACAAAAAAATAAAATCGGCACTGATCTCGGTATTCTACAAAACCGACCTCGACAAAATAGTAAAAAAACTTGCAGAACAGGAAGTTGAAATATATTCCACCGGTGGCACTCAGAAATTTATTGAGGGTCTCGGCGTAAAATGCAAAACAGTGGAAGGTCTCACCGGCTATCCCTCTATACTCGGCGGACGAGTTAAGACACTCCATCCCAAAGTGTTCGGCGGAATTCTCGCACGCAGAGACAACGAAACCGACGCACAGGAAGCCGCTAAATACGAGATTCCTATGATGGATCTCGTGATTGTTGACCTCTATCCCTTTGAGCAGACCGTTGCAAGCGGTGCTTCAGACCAGGACATCATCGAAAAGATAGATATAGGCGGTATCTCGCTCATCCGCGCAGCCGCTAAAAACTACAAAGACGTGGTAATCGTTCCTTCAACGAACCAATACGCCGACATTCTCGAAATTCTTGAAAACCAGAACGGTGTAACATCGTTGGAGCAGCGCCGCGAATTTGCTAAGAAAGCATTCGCAGTATCGTCGTACTACGACAGCAAGATTTTCACATATTTCGACGGTGGCAACGACCAGTTCCACGCCAACCTCCGCATTGCCGAAGACACAAAACAGGAGATGCGCTACGGCGAGAATCCTCACCAAAAAGCAATGTTCTTTGGCGACATCAACGCAATATTCGACAAACTCCACGGCAAAGACCTCTCTTACAACAATATGCTCGACGTTGACGCCGCTGTTAACATGATGAACGAGTTTGACGAAACCACATTCATCATCATGAAACACAACAACGCCTGCGGTGTGGCTTGCCGCGAAACATTGCTCCAGGCTTGGAAAGACTGCCTCGCCTGCGACCCCGTTTCGGCATTCGGCGGCGTAGTTATCACCAACCGTCAGATTACCAAAGAGGTGGCTGAGGAGATGAACTCGCTCTTTATGGAAGTTATCATCGCTCCCGGCTACGACCAGGAGGCTCTCGAAATACTCGAAACCAAAAAGAACCGCATCATCTTGGTTCAGAAAATCACCAAGACTCCCACAACGCTCGTACGCTCGTCTCTCAACGGATTTCTCTATCAGGAACGCGACCTCAAGACAGAGACTCCCGACGACCTCACAAGCGTTACCGACAAGAAACCCACCCAGCAGGAAATCGAAAGCATGCTGTTCGCCAACAAGATTGTAAAGCACTC